>BEIP01000046.1 GCA_002898955.1 bacterium HR39
CGTTGTTGATCAGCCGGGCGGGATCGGCCCGCGAGCCGTCCAGCAGGATGCCGACGGTGTTCGCGGCGCCGAGGCGGATCGCCACCTCCTGCACCAGGGAGTCGCCGAAGTTCACGCCCGGGATCTCGGCCCGCCAGCGGATGCCGTTGCAGGCGACGGAGTTGATGCCGCCGCCGAGCCCGGCGTTGATGCCGGAGATCCAGCACTCGTTGGCATCGACCATGTCGATGCACCAGCCGTCGGGATCCTCCCGGCCCTGCGGGGCGGAGCCGCCGGTGAAGACGAGATCGCGGGCGCGGAACTCGTGGCCGTAGACCCGGATGCCGCCGCGGGTCATCCGGATGGTGAAGCCCTCGACGGTCACCCGGTTCCAGTTGGTGTCGGCGGACGACTCGACCCGGAAGGCGCCCTCGTTGCGCCGCACCACGAAGGCCTGCGGACCCTCCGCCACGATCACCGCGAGATCGCGGCCGGCACCCAGCAGATGGCGGCGGGGCGGCACGTCCACCGGCGTGGCCAGCCGGTAGGTCCCCTTCGGCACGAAGACGAAATCGTGGGCGGAAAGCGCCGCGGCGAAGGCGGGCGCGTCGTCGGCCACGCCGTCGCCCACGGCACCGAAGTCGCGGACCGACACCGCCTCGCCGAGGCGCTCGGCGATGGGCCGCGGTGCTGCGGCGCCGGGGGCGCGGAAGGGCAGGGCGGAGAGAGCGGCGCGGCGGGTGAGGTTGCCGGCGGCGGTGGAGACGACGATCCGGTCCTCGGGCGCGAGCGGCCCGGCCGGATCGAGCTCGTGGATCTGTCGGGGCGTGCTCATGGCGTCGGTCCGTAGACGAGTGGCTGTCCGGTGTCGGTGACGAGGAACGAGCCGGTCTCGGTGACCAGCGCGTAGGGCGGGATCTGCGGCAGCGGCGGGGGCGGCAGGCGCACCGGCGAGGGCCGCGCGCCGGAGAGGGAGAACGCCCCCGTCGTGATGCCGAGGCGCGGACGCGGCGTCATCACACGCGCCCGATCACGTAGGCCTCGCAGGGATCCCCTTCGGAGACGAAGGCGATCCAGCGCTCGCCGCGGCGCAGCGGCACGTCGAGATAGACGCCCGGGTAGAGGAAGGGGCTGGTCTGCGGATCGGCCGTGACGCTCTCGTCGCCCACCTCGAAGCGGCAGGGACCGGTGGCGATCAGGGTGACGATCTCCACGTCGGCCGGGATCGGCTCGGGGATGCGGGTGGACACGGAGGTGACGGTCACCTTGCGGGTGCCGCGGTAGTCGAAGCCGAGCACCGGGATCGGGTGCCCGTTGTCGTCGAGCGGGAACAGGGCGGTCATGGGATCGGATCTCCCCTCGAGGGACCTTGCAGGCGGTCGTGGGACGATGTTCCGTCGCCTCGAGGGATAGCAGGAAAATGATCCTAGTGTCAACCGCCGGACCGGCCGCCGGTCGAGCTCGCGCGGCGGAGCCGGCGGATGCGTCAGTCGCCCTCGCGCCAGCGCACCTCGGCCAGCGCCCTGACCAGTTCGTAGACGCGCCGGCGGACCAGGGGATCGCCGATGCGGTCGTACGCGCGCACCAGCTCCAGGATCTCGCGTCGGTCGAGGCCGCGCCGCCGCGGACCCGGGCCCGGCGGTCGCGCCTCCGGAACGTCGAAGGTGAACTCCGCTCCCGGCTCGGCGAGGCCGCCCGCCGCCGCGGCCGACGTCTCCCACCCACCCCATCGAGGCCCTCGAAGAACCAGGTGACCGGGACCTGCAGGATGCGGGCGAGTTCGACGAGCCGGCTCGCCCCGACCCGGTTGGTGCCGCGTTCGTACTTCTGGATCTGCTGGAACGTCACGCCGAGCAGGCGGGCGAGCTGTTCCTGGCTCAGCCCCATCAGCATCCGACGCTCGCGGATCCTGCGGCCGATATGCACGTCCACCGGGTGCGGTGGCTTTGCCATGGAGCGCAACCGAGGCGTTAACGGTTCGCTAGGCTTATGCGCGCCTCGGTTCTTGTCGGCCGCTGGGAAAAAGATCAACCGCCGCGCACAGCACAACCACGGCGATGGACGCGATGAGCGACAGGAAGGGCACAGTGGCGGCGGGCGGTGCGGGAGCCGGGGGCGGGATCCGGGCATCCAGCACGCCGCGCACGCCGAGCCCCAACTCGGCCCGCACCCGCCCGTAGCCGTCGATCACCGCGGAGATGCCGGTGTTCGCCGCCCGCAGCAGCGGCAGGCCGGTCTCGGCGGCGCGCATGCGGGCGAGGGCGAAGTGCTGGTACGGGCCGGAGGAGGTGCCGAACCAGGCGTCGTTGGTGACGTTGACGAGCAGCCGCGGGCGCCCCGTGCCGTCGGTGGCGCGGCCCGGGAAGGCCGCCTCGTAGCAGACGAGCGGGCTCGTGGGCGGCAGACCCGGCGCTTCGAGGGTGACCCGCCCCGGCCCCGGCGAGAAGTCCACCGCCCCGATGGAGAGCTTGCCGAGTCCGAGCCGGGAGAGGAGCCCGGAAAGCGGCAGGTACTCCCCGAAGGGCACCAGATCGACCTTGTCGTAGCGGCCGAGGATGCGCCCGTCCGCGGCCAGCAGGTAGAAGCTGTTGGTGAGCAGCGGCGGCTCGCCGTCCACGAAGCGGTCCGCGCCGAAGCCCAGCACCGCGTCGGCCGGCAGGTCGCGCACCAGCACCTCCCGGGTGCGTGCATCCTCCACGGCGAAGGGCACGGCACTCTCCGGCCACAGCACGAGCAGGGGCGGCACGGCCGCGGGCTCGCGGGTGAGGGCGAGATGGAGGGCCAGCCAGTCGCGCAGGCGCTCGGGATCCCACTTGTGGTGCTGGGCGATGGCCGGCTGGACGATGCGCAGCGGCGGGCCGTCGGCGGGTTCCGTCGTGCCGGGCAGGCGGAGAAAGCCCGGGGCGGCGAGGGCGAGGATGCCGCAGGCCAGAAGGCCCGCCCGCACCGGGCGCGCCCGGGCCGGTCCGAGCACCACCCCGGCCGGCAGCAGGGCGAGGAAGGCGAGGATCAGGCTCGCGCCGTACGTGCCGAAGACGGCGACGGCCTGCAGCGGCCACGCGTCGAAGGCCAGCGCCGCGGCGAGCGGGTTCCAGGGAAAGCGCAGGAGGTGCTCGCGGACGAGCTCGAGCCCCACCCAGGCGGCGGCGAACAGCGCCGCGGCCGGGCCGAAGGGAAGCCGCCGCAGGAGATGGCCGAGGGCGGCCAGCATCGCGGGCCCCAGGGCGAGGCCGGCGGAGAGGGCGAGCGCCGCGGGCCAGCCGAGCAGGCGGAAACGTTCGGGTCCGCGGGAGAAGGCCTCGGCCACCCAGTAGAGCGAGGAGAGGTGGTGGGCGAAGCCGAAGACGAAGCCCGGCCACAGGCGCCGGCGCCACGGCAGCCCGGCGCGGGCGATCACGAACAGGACGGACAGGCCGGCGAGGCCCGGCAGCACGAAGAGGGGCGCGAAGGCGGCGGTGAGCACGAGCCCGCCCGCCGCCAGCGCGAGGGCCGCCGCCGGATGCGGGGGGAACGGATCCCTCACCCGCCGCCGCCCTCCCCGGGAGCCTCGCCCGCGTGCGTGCCCGAAGCGGGCTGCTCCGCGCGGCGGATGCGCACCCGCTTCACCCGGCGCGGATCGGCGTCCAGCACCTCGAAGAGGAAGCCGGCGTGAGGCACCGTCTCGCCGCGCGCCGGGATGCGGTCGAGCAGCGTCACCAGCAGCCCGCCGAGCGTGTCCACCTCCTCGCGCTCCTCGCCCTCCAGCAGGCGGGCGTCCAGCAGCGCTTCCAGCTCGTCGAGCTCGATGCGCGCATCGGCGATCACCGTGCCGTCGGGCTGCACCTCGACGGGCTCTTCCTCCTCCTCCCGCTCCTCGTGGATCTCGCCGACGATCTCGGCGACCAGGTCGTGCAGGGTGACGATGCCGTCGGTGCCGCCGAACTCGTCCACCACCAGCGCGAGGTGCTGGCCGCTCTCCCGCATGCGCACGAGCAGATCCAGCGCGCGCATGGACGGCGGCACGGCGGGCACCTCGCGCACCACCCGCTCCAGCGTGAAGTCGGCGGGCCGCTCCCAGTACTCCAGGACGTCGCGCACGTGGACCATGCCGACGACGTCGTCGAGATCGCGCCGGTAGACCAGGAGGCGGCTGTGGCCGGACTCGCGCATGGCGGCCACCACGCCGGAGAGGGGCGTGTCCACCGGCACGGCGGCCACGTCGGCGCGCGGCACCATCACGTCGTCCACGCGCTTTTCCGCGAAGGCGAGCACGTTGCCCAGCAGCACGCGCTCCTGGGCGGAGAGGCCGGCGAGCCCGTGACGCTCCGGCGCGCGCAGCATCTCCAGCAGCACCTCGCGGGCATCCGCGTGGCGCCCGGCGAGGTCGAGCACGCGGCGCAGCAGTCCCGAAAGCCACGATGGCGGGCGCTCCTCGCCGCCGTTCGCGACGTCCTTCACGATGCGGCCTCCGCGTACGGGTCGGCGAAGCCGAGACGGCGCAGGATGCGCGATTCCAGCGCCTCCATGCGCTCCGCCTCGGCTTCTTCCACATGGTCGTGGCCGAGCAGATGGAGGAGCCCGTGGACCAGGAGATGGGCGAAGTGGTCACGCACCGGCCGGCCGAGGCATGCCGCCTCGCGCTCCAGGGTCTCGCGCGCGATCACCACGTCACCGAGCGGCAGGGGGTGCGGGAGTTCCGGCGGCCGCTCCACCTCCCCGGGCGCGAGGGCGGGGAAGGAGAGGACGTCGGTGGGCCGGTCGACGTGGCGGAAGGTGCGGTTGAGCTCGCGGATGGCCGCATCGTCCACCAGCCGCACACCCACCTCCAGCGCGCGCCCGACGAGGTGCGGGGCCGCCTCGGCGAGCGTCACCGCGAGCAGCCGCCGGGCCAGCTCCTCCGCGTCGGGAAGCAGCGCGGTGAAGGCCGGATCCTCGACGGACAGCTCGACGGTCGGCCGACTGGCGTCCTCTTCCGGGCTCATCGCTCCCGTCCGTCCGGCTGCGCGCCGGGGACTTCTGCGGCGGGGCGGTCGTAGGCCTCGATGATGGCGGCGACCAGCGGATGGCGCACCACGTCCTCGCGCTCGAGCCGCACCACCGCCACGCCGGGCAGACCCGCGAGGCGCTCGACGGCATCCACGAGGCCCGAGCGGACGCCGGCCGGCAGGTCCACCTGGGTGGGATCGCCGGTGATCACCATGCGGCTGTTCTCGCCCAGCCGGGTGAGGAACATCTTCATCTGCATGGGCGTGGTGTTCTGCGCCTCGTCGAGGATGACGAAGGCGTTGGAGAGCGTGCGCCCGCGCATGAAGGCGAGCGGCGCGATCTCGATCTGGCCGCCCTCGATGCGCTGCTGCAGCCGTCCCTCGGCCAGCATGTCGTGCAGGGCGTCGTAGATGGGTCGCAGGTAGGGGTCGACCTTCTCCTTGAGGTCGCCCGGCAGGAAGCCCAGCCGCTCGCCCGCCTCGACGGCCGGGCGCGAGAGGACGATCCGGTCCACCTCGCGCCGGCGCAGCATGGTCACCGCCGCCGCCACGGCGAGGTAGGTCTTGCCGGTGCCGGCGGGACCGAGCGCGAAGACCAGGTCGTGGGTGAAGAGGGTGCGCAGATAGGCCGCCTGGTTGGGCGAACGCGGGACGATGGTGCGGCGCTCGGTGCGCAGCTCGATGTCGAACAGGCGGCCGCCGGCGCGCGCACGGGCCGCCTCGCCGCGCACGAAGCGCACCGCGGCGTCCACCTCGTCGCGTCCCACCTGCACGCCACGTCCCAGCTCGGCGTAGAGGCGGCGCAGCACCTCCACCGCGGCGCCCACGTCCTCCTCGTTCTCGCCCTGCACCCATACCTCGTTGCCGCGGGCCGTGAGGCTCACGGGGATGTGCTGCTCGATGCGGGCGAGGTGGATCTGGTGCGAGCCGAAGAGCAGTGCGCAGAGGGCGTTGTCCTCGAAGGTCACCCGACGGCTGGCACGGGCCACGGGTTCGAAGACGGTTGCCGGCTTCAGCTTGCTCTCTCCCATTCCCGGTGCGGGGCCACGGTCCGCCCCGCGAGGCTGTGCGGATGATACGCCACGATCTCGACGAGGGCGAGATCGCCGAGGCGGATCTCCGGATCGCTCACGTGCACCGCCTGCATGTAGGGGGTGCGGCCGACGAGCTGGCCGGGATGGCGGCCCGGCCGCTCGAACAGCACCGGCAGCACCCGCCCCACGGTGGCGGCGTTGAAGCGCCGCTGCTGCTCCTCGAGAAGCGCCTGCAGTTCCGAAAGCCGCCGGTCCTTGACCTCCTCGGGCACCTGGCGCGGCATCACCGAGCCCGGCGTGCCCGGACGCGGGCTGTACTTGAAGGAGTACGCCTGGGCGAAGCCGATCTCCTCCACCAGCCGCAGAGTCGCCTCGTGATCTTCCTCGCTCTCGCCCGGGAAGCCGACGATGAAGTCGGAGGAGAGCGCGATGTCGGGCCGGGCCTCGCGCAGGCGATCGACGATGCGCCGGTAGTCGTCGGCGGTGTATCTGCGGTTCATGGCCGCGAGCACCCGGTCCGAGCCCGACTGGACCGGCAGGTGCAGCCAGGGCATCAGCAGCTCCACCTCGCCGTGGGCGCGGATCAGCTCCTCGTCCATGTCGTTGGGATGCGAGGTGGTGTAGCGGATGCGCTCGAGACCCGGCAGTTCGGCGAGCGCGCGGATCAGCCGCGCGAGATTCCATTCGCGCCCGTCCGGCCCCTCGCCGTGCCAGGCGTTCACGTTCTGACCGAGCAGCACGATCTCGCGTGCGCCGGAATCGATCAGCCGGCGGGCCTCGTCGAGCACGTCGGCGGCAGGGCGGCTGGTCTCGGCGCCGCGGGTGTAGGGCACGACGCAGAAGGTGCAGAACTTGTCGCAGCCCTCCTGGATGGTGAGGAAGGCGCTGGGCCCGCCCGCCACCACGTCCTTCGGCAGCTCGTCGAACTTGCTCTCGGGCGGGAAGTCGGTGTCCACCACGCCGCCGCGGGCGCGCTCGCGGCTGGCGAGCAGCTCGGGCAGGCGGTGGTAGGCCTGAGGTCCGACGACGATGTCCACGTAGGGCGCGCGCTCGAGCACGAGTTCGCCCTCGGCCTGGGCGACGCAGCCGGCCACGGCCAGCAGCATCTCGCGTCCCTCCTCGCGCCGCCGGCGCTCGCGCAGGCGCTGCAGCCGGCCGAGCTCGGAGTAGACCTTCTCGGCCGCCTTCTCGCGGATGTGACAGGTGTTGAGGATGATGAGATCGGCCTCTTCGGGCCGGTCGGTCCGCTCGTAGCCGTGGTGTGCCAGAAGCGACGCCATACGATCGGAGTCGTAGACGTTCATCTGGCACCCGTATGTGCGGATGTGGAGCTTCCTGCGCACGCCCGTTCCGGATGCGTTCCGGTGATCTCCCGTGCAGGGGGAGATATGGGAGGCGGGGAGCGCTTCAAGCGGCGCGCCCGCCCCGGCACCGGGCCGGGGCGGGCCGTCCCCGTGGGTTCAGCCGGCGGCGCGGCCGCGGGCGCGGCGCGTGCCGAGCCCGATGCGCTTGGCCAGCTCGCTGCGCTGCTGGGCGTAGGCGGGTGCCACGACCGGATAGTCGTCCGGCAGGCCCCACTTGCGCTTGTACTCCTCGACCGTCATGTTGTGGTAGGTCTTGAGATGGCGCTTGAGCATCTTCAGCTTCTTGCCGTCCTCGAGGCAGATGATGTAGTCCTGCCCCACGGAACGGCGGATGGGGACCGCCGGCTGCTTCTCCTCCGGCTTCTCCTCCTCGGCGCCCTGCTTCGCGAGGGCGTTGTAGACGAGGCTGATCAGCTGGGGGAGATCGCTCACCGCCACCGTGTTGTTCGACACGTGGGCGGAGACGATCTCGGTGGTCAGCGACAGCAGCTCGCTCCGACTGATCTGCTCGCTCATGAGCCCGTCCGTCCTTCCCAGTGGTGG
>BEIP01000047.1 GCA_002898955.1 bacterium HR39
CCTGCCGGCCGAGGCGCTGCGCACGGTGATCGACACCCCCGCGGCGAAGGCCATGTGCGAGGGCGAACCCGGCGAGGTGCACCTGCGGGTCGCCAATCTCGCCGACCGCGAGATCTGGATCGACTTGGGCGACGCCGCTTGGCGGGCGGTGCGGGTGACGGCGGACGGCTGGGAGGTGGTCGAACGGCCGCCGGTCCCCTTCCGCCTGCCCGCCTCGCTGCGAGCGCTGCCCGAGTTGGTCGGGAGCCCCGAAGCACTCGATGCGCCGTTCGATCTGCTGCCCGGGTGCGCGCGAGCGGGTGCTGGTGACGGCCTGGCTGCCGTGCGCGCTGCACGGACGGCGGCCGTTCCCGCTGCCGGCGCCGGTGGGCGAGGCGGGAGCCGCCGAGACCACCACCTCGGAATGGCTGCTGCGGCTGGTGGACCCGCGCGAGCCGGCGCTGCGCTCGCCGCCACGCGAGGTGCGCGACCTCGCGGCCGCCGCCTGGAACCTGCACGCGGTGGGCTTCGACGACATCCCGCAGATCGGCCCGGAGCCGGCCGACGCCCTCTGCCGGCTCGCCACCGGCTCCGGCTTCGGCGGACGGGCGCTGTTCACCGACACCGACGAGGCGGTGTTCGCCGCGGCCCGGCCGGTCCCGGTCGACGGCATCCCCGACCTGCCGGCACGGGCCGATCTGCTCGATCGCGCCCTGGTGGTGACCCTGCCGCGGCTGCCGGACGGGGAGCGGTTGCCGCTGGCCGAGCTGGAGGGGCGCCTCGCGCGGCTGCTGCCGGGGGCGTTCGGCGAGCTGCCGGACCGCCTCGCCCGCGGCCTGCGCGAGCAGTCGCGGGTGCGCCTCGTCCGCGCCCCGCGCATGGCCGACGCGGCCCGCCGGGCCGAGGCCTGCGGGCTCGCCGGCGCGGCGGCGCTGATGCCGGACAACCGCTCCTCCGCCCTCGCCGATCCCGTCGCGGAGGACGTGGTGGCCCGCGAGCTGGTGGCTCTCGTGCGCGAGCGGGGATGCCGGCGCGGGACCTGCCGGCAGCTCCCGGTGGAGCCGAACCGGGGGCGGGGCGAAGCCGCGCGAGCCGGCCGGCCCACGACGCCGCGCGGCCTGTCGGAGAAGCTGCGCCGCATCGCCCCGGCCCTGCACGAGATCGGCATCGGGATCGGCCAGGAGCGGGAGGGGCGCAACCGCGCGCGCATCGTCGAACTGCGGCTCGTCTCCGGTGCGGGCGGGGAAACCCTCCTCGACGGGCCGGACGGCCGTGGCTTCTCCGCGGACGGTGCGGACGGTTCGCCCTCCACGACCGTCCGCGTCGGATCCTCCGGGCCGCGAGGGATCGGCGCGTCCGCGGACGGTGCGGACGGTTCCGCCGGCACGCCGTCCGGTGACGGACGGGGTGTGGCGGCGGCCTCCGGCACGGACGATCCGCTGGCCGTGGCGGCGGCCCATCTCGCGGGCGGCCGCTGCGACCTCGCACGCGAAGCCCTGAACGCCGCGGGAGCCGATCTCGATCCGGTCACCCTCTATCGCATCGCCTGCGAGCGCGATCCGGTGGCGGTCGAGGCGGCGCTTCGCGCGTGTCTCGATGCCGGCCCCGCGATGCGACGGGCCGGCTGACGACGGTCCCGCAGCTCCGGGCCCGGCACCGCGGGGATGCGTTCCCCCGTCCGGCCGCCGGGCCCGGGGCCGGTGCGCGACCGGGTCCGCCGTCGCCGACGATCGGCCCGCCGCCGTCACGTGGCGGTCACGTCTCCGCCACCGGGCCGTCATCCACCTCCGCCATGCGGATGCCGCAGTCTGCAGCGAGGGGGGGGTGCAACCGTGGACCGATCCGTTCGTCTCGACCGTCGTCGTCTGCTCGGGGGGCCGGCGCGCTGGCCGGCGGAGCGGTGCTGGCCGGCCTGCCGCTCGGCGCCCCGGCGGTGGTGGCCGCGTCGCGCATCCGCGTCACCCACGGCGTCCAGGCCGGAGACGTGGACGGCGATCGCGCGGTGATCTGGGCGCGGGCCGACCGGCCGGCCCGCATGCTGGTACGCTGGGGTACCCGCGAGAACCTGTCGGATGCGCGCCACGCACCGCCGCTCCACGTCTCCGCGGCCGGCGACTTCACCGGCAAGATCGAGCTCGTCGGCCTGCCGGCGGGCCAGAGGATCGTCTACGAGGTGCGGATGCTCGACCTCGGCGACCTGCGCACCCTCTCCGAGCCGGTGCGCGGCAGCTTGGTCACGCCGCCCACCTCCGACCGCACCGTGCGCATCCTCTGGTCCGTCGACCTCTGCGGGCAGGGCTGGGGCATCGATCCCGACTTCGGCGGCTATCGCATCTTCCGCGCCATGGCGGCGCTGGAGCCGGATCTGTTCGTCTTCTCGGGCGACTGCATCTACGCCGACAATCCGCTGGTCGAGCGGGTCGAGACGGAATGGGGCGTGTGGCGCAACATCGTGACGCCCGACAAGGCCAAGGTGGCGGAGACGCTGGACGAGTTCCGTGGCAACTATCGATACAAGCTGCTGGACGAGAACATGCGTTCGTTTCTCACACGGACGGCGTTGATAGCCCAGTGGGACGACCACGAAGTGCGAAACAACTGGTACTGGGAACGACGTCGTGAGGACGACGACCGATATACCGAAAAGAGCGCCGCCGTCCTCGCCGCCCGTGCGATGCGGGCCTTCCACGAGTACATGCCGACGCGCATCACGCCGGAGGAACCGCATCGGCTGTTCCGCAGCTTCCGCTTCGGCCCGCACGTGGAGATCTTCCGCATCGACATGCGGACCTACCGTGGCCCGAATACCCAAGGCCGCGAGCGCGAGGCGGGACCGACCACCGCCATCCTCGGCCGGCGCCAGCTGCGCTGGCTGATGGACGCCCTCGCCCGCTCGGACGCGACCTAGAAGATCGTCGCCGCCGACATGCCGCTCGGTCTCTGGGTGCCCGACCGGCAGGGCGATCGCACCCTGGTCGAGGCGGTCGCCCAGGGCGATCCCGGCGCACCGGCCGGCCGCGAGCTGGAGATCGCCGACCTGCTGCGCTTCCTCGCGATCCGGGGGTGCGCAACGTGGTGTGGATCACCGCCGACGTGCACTACGCCGCCGCGCATCTCTACGATCCGGCACAGGCCGCCTTCTCCGACTTCCTGCCGTTCTGGGAATTCGTGGCCGGGCCCCTCAACGCCGTTACCTTCGGCCCCAACGAACTGGACCGCACCTTCGGGCCGCGGGTGATCTTCCCGAAGGCGACGGAGCCGGGACGGAGGAACCTGCCGCCGCTCGCCGGACTGCAGTCCTTCGGCGAACTCGAGGTGGACGGTACGACGCGGGCGCTCACCGCCCGTCTGCGCGATCTCGAGGGCCGGGTGCTGTTCGAGCGGCGCCTCGAGCCGGAGGTGGCCTGAGAGGCCGAGCCGCGTCGGTCCGGGGCGGGGAAGGAGGCGCGCCACCACCGGCGCGCCTCCGGCCACGGCGCCACGGCCCGCATCGGGCCTCCGACACCCGGCCGGCCACGGTCCCGTCGAGCTCGGTCACGAGCCCGATCGGGCCGACGAGGGCGGTGAACCGCCCAAGACCACCCGCAGCCCTCGAGGCGTGCAGGACGGCGGATCGGGCGGGCGCTGCCGACACCCAGCGGCCATGCCAATGCCACCATGGCCGGGGTCGGGCCCACGCCGAAGGCGCCCATGGCGAGCAGACCCGTCACCAGCCCGCCGGCCGCCGCCAGCACGGCGACTGCCGCGCCCGAGCCGGCGGGACCGCGCAGCATGCCGATGGCCAGCGCCCGTCCGCGACCGGCGTGCTCACGCAAGTGCTCCGCATCGGTGCCGTGATCGTGACCCGGGACGTGCGGATGCAGGTGGAGATGCCAGCGCCCATCGTGACGGTGCAGGTGGACGTGTCATCACGCCCGCCGCAGACGCACCAGAAGATCGCTGCCCACCACCACGACCGCCGGCGCCAGGAGCGCTTCCGGGAAGCCGAAGACCGCCGGCGGGGACATGAGGCTCGTGAGCGCGAAAAAGGCGGTGGCCCTTGCGCTGGCAAGGGTATGTCCCAGCCCCCACGGGACCCCGACTGTGGCCGCGGCCGCCGGACGCCTCCGGCGCACGGATCGTGGCGTCGACGCCCCCTGCTCCGGCTGAGACCTGCTGACAGCCTCAGGTGGAAGACGCGCCGGAGCGGCGTGCCGCATCGGGCCGCATCTTGCCGGATCTCCGCCCATCTCGCCGGATCTCGGCGCATCCCGCCCCATTGGAGCCGCTCCGCGGCGGATCCGGCCGGTCTCTTTCCCGGCGGCCCGTAGCGATCTGCGGCCCCGCAGGCGGCCTCGGGGGCGGCTGCGGCGCCCGCCGGCGCGGGTCCCGTCTCCGGCGGTCAGCGCCTCTCGGCATCCCTTCCGTAGCAGGGCAAGTGGCCGGACGACCCTCCCCCCTCCGGAACTCCGCCGCGCGCAAGGGGTTACGAGGCCGATCAGCGGGATTCAGTCGTACACGAAAAGTTCGGCAAAATGCGCGCGGGGGGTCGTGCGGGCCGGCATGGAACATGCGTGCGGGCGGAGCGAGGGAAACCTTTACGCCCCAACGCCTTCGCCGCTCCCGCCCGCGGCGCTCCCGGACGCCTCCACGATGTCACGAAGCGCGCACCGAGGGAAGTCTCAGGAGCTGTCAGCCGCGCTCTCGCCCCCCGTCTTCGATGGCGCTAGCACCGATCGCCGGACCGGTCAAGCGCGGAAGCGAACCGCAGGTCGCGGATCCCGGCACCTCTGTTCCCATGATGTTGGCGACTCCGCGCCACGCTCCGCGGATGGTGGGGAAGGTGCCGCGGCGCCCCGGAGCCGCGCCGCCTTTTCCACCGTCCGGACCATGGCACGCGAATGTCAACGGCCGGTTAAGGGCGGGCAGGCGGTCCGTGGCGCCTGTCGATTCGGAGGCCGGAGCGCATGCGGAACGTGCCGGACGCCGGCCGGAGCGCGGCCGTTCACGTCGCCTCGACGACTTCGCGCCGGAATCCGCGGACGGTGGGAAAGGGGCGGGCGCGGGAGCAGAGACGGCAGGCGGTCGGCAGGGTCGCCCCCGCGACGGCTGCCGTCGGGCCACCGTGTCCGCCCGTGCCGGAGTACGACCGGGCGTTCCTCGAACACGCGGCGCGGGAGCTCGAACGGCTCCCGCCCCACGGCGCTGTCGTGCGACTGTCGGAGGATGACCACAATCCGGCGCCAGCAGGCGCGGGCATGCGCAGGCCGTGGTCAATGCCACCCCATGCTCGCGCAGCGGCTCGGGCGCTCATGCACCGCATCATGTGTAGGGACGGCTTAAGGGATGCCCACGGAGGTGGAGGCATAACATGTTGAAAGGACTAGCATTGCCCATCCCGTCAGGCGGCCGCTCCCTCCGCCCGAAGCCCGTCTCCCGCCACCGCCCGATTCGTCGAGGTTCGCCGGACGACGCGGGCCGTCGCGGACGGACGCGTGCGCGGCGGGGACCCGGTGCGCGCGTCCTCCGGGTCGGATGCGGACGGGAGGCCCGAGGGGCCGACCACGAGGACGGGACACCGTCCATCGAAGGTGGGGATGCCGGACAAGAGACCGCATCGGTACGGGACATGCGCCGCATCGCCCGCATGGGCACCCGGATCCCCTGATGCCGGGCGAGTGCCCGCCCGCGCGTCCTCACGATGCGACGGGACCCGGAGCGCCGCACGGGCGAGGGTTACGGACCGGTGCGGCACTCAGGTCCCGGACGCTCCGGCGTGGCCGCGAAGCGGAGCGGCCGATCCCGGAATCGGGACTTGCGGAGCTTCGTCGCTCACCGGCGGGGAAGCGGTGCGGATGCGGGCGCGGGAGGGTGCCGGCAGGCGTTCGGAGGAGCGCAGCGACTGGGCGAGGCCGACGCCGAGCAGGGCCGCGAAGGTCACCGCCACCGCCGGGATCTGCAGCGAGAAGTCGACCAGCGCGTGCGTCCCCACCAGTACGCAGGCGCTGGTCGCCACCAGCGGGTAGATCTGGTTGCGGCGCCTGCGGAAGGTGCCGGCGAGCACCTGCAGGAACAGCAGCAGTCCGGCCAGATAGAGTGCGGCCGCGGCCGGAATGCCCAGCTCGACCGCGTGCTCGAGATAGGTGTTGTGGGCCATGTCGAAGAGGATCCAGAAGCGCTCGTCGCGGTGGAGCTGGAAGGCCTGCTCGAAGGCGCCGAGGCCGTGGCCGAGAAGCGGCCGCTCGGCGATCATCGCCAGGGCCAGCTGGAAGACCTGCACACGCCCGCTGCCCGACTCGTCGAGCCGCTCCAGCCGCTGCCACACCGTCTCGCCGCTGACGGAGAACAGCCCCCACGCCACCAGCAGGGTGACGGCCACGGCGGCGGCGCCGTGGGCCGGGCGCGGGCGGGTGACGAGGAAGCCCAGCAGCAGAAAGACGGCGAGCGCCACCAGCAGGCTGAGGAAGCCGCCGCGCGAGCCGGTGAGCAGGCTGGCGGTCACCAGTACGAGCAGCGCCACGAGCAGGAGTGCCCGCCGCCCGACCAGACCCTCCACCACGCCCACCAGCAGCTTGCGGGACTCCTCGGCGCTGGAGGCGCGCAGCAGCGAGCGCAGCAGCAGGGCGAGCGCCACGAGGATGCCGAGATTGGCGTATGTGGCGAAGCTGTTGCGGTTGACGAAGGTGCCGGTGACGGAGCCGGCGTAGGCCTTGGGGCCCGGCTCCCACAGCACCGTGTTCCAGCCGGCGAAGTGGTTGAGGAGACCGTAGGCGGCATCGAGGGCGATCACGGTGAGGACCACGAGGAAGATCCGCCGCGCCCCTTCGCCGCTGCGCCCGTGCAGGAAGCCCAGCGCGAGGGCCGCGGCCCAGGCGAGCAGGCGCATGGCGCCATCCAGCGCGTTCTCCGGCGCAAGGCCCACCACCGGCACCGCCTGCGGCAGCACCGCCCGCACCTCGGCCCAGATCGGATGCGGCCAGCCGTCGGGCGCCCAGCCGCCGATCCCCTGCAGGGCGGCCCACAGCGCCCCCGCGCCGTAGAGCAGGCCGGCCGCCCACAGCACGCCCGGAACCCGTACGGCGACGCCCGCGCGGATCAGGCCGAGGCAGCTCAGAAGCAGGGCGAGGGCGAGGAGCGCCGCCAGCAGCGACCACGCCCAAGGCAGGTTGCTGGCGTAGGGCAGCGGTGCCCACGCCAGCACGGCGAGGAACAGCACCTCCCCGGCACGCAGCAGCGGGTGAGACACGGCATCCCGTTTCCGCCCGTCGGTTCCGGCCCGGAAGCGACCTAGCGGAGAGCGGGACGGCGCGCCAGACCCGTGGTGGCGCCGGCGTGCGGCCGTTCAGGTGGCCATGCCCTCGATGCGGGCGAGGAGCTCGCCGAGGCGCCGGCGGGGCACGCACAGCGCCTCGTGGAAGCGCCAGCCCGGATTCGCCGCCTCGAAGGAGGGTGCGGCCTGCATGGCCGCCAGCTGGCAGCCCATGGGCACGGCGAAGCCGCGGGCGTCCACGAATCCGCGACAGGTGTACGAACTCTCGGGCTCTCCGGCCAGACAGGCGACGATGACGAGCACGATCATGGCGGTCACTCCGCCGGTGCCGGTCACGACGTCCACGATACTGCCGCCCGCACTCCGTCACGCCTGTCGGGTTCCGCCCTCACGGCGCGTAAGGCAGGCGCAGAAATCGTAGCGTAGTCTGCCGGTCGACCGGAAGTTGTCAAACACGATCGCATTCAATTCGGTTCGATTTTGTGCGATGATCGACCGAGCGAACGCGCCGCCGATACTCCCGTCCCCGCCGGGACCTGCCCGCGGCTCGGCCGCCCCGGGTGGCCGGCGTTGCGCGTCCGTACCACGATCAGCCCCGTTCCCCCTGCGGACCCCC
>BEIP01000048.1 GCA_002898955.1 bacterium HR39
CGGGCGCGTACATGTCGGCGTGGGTGGGCACGTAGGCGAGATCGACCCCGAGCGCCCGCAGCTTGGCCAGATCCCCGGCCTCGTCGCGCGGATAGCGCTCGAAGTCCTCATGCGGGGCGAACTGGGTGGGATTCACGTAGACCGACACCACCACCCGCTCCGCGAGCTCGCGGGCGCGGCGCACCAGGGCCAGATGGCCCTCGTGCAGATAGCCCATGGTCGGCACGAAGCCGATGCGGCGTCCCTCGCGCCGCCAGGTGCCGACGATGCGGCGCAGCTCGGCCAGTTCCCGCACCACCTCCACGGTCGTCCGCTCCCCCTGGGGCGTCAGTCGGCCACCGCGGTGAAGTCGGCCGGCTCGTAGGAGAAACCGGCCGCGTCGAGTTCGGCGAGGAGCTCCTCGCGGGCCGATGCGGGCAGTTCGACGAGCGGCGGGCGCACCCGCTCGAGGGCCGGATCGCCGCGGCCGGCGGCCAGCACCGCCTTGAGGGCGGAGACGACCGGGCGGGATTCGAGGATCGCACGCACCGTCGCCACCTTCGTCATCCAGCTTTCCGCCTCGGCCGCACGGCCGGCCCGGTGCGCGTCCCACACCCGCCGGCTCCAGTCGGCCACGAGATTGTTGCCGGCGGTGATCACCCCGGCGCCGCCGCGCCGCAGGTTGTCGAGCAGGTGCCGGTCGGAGCCGGAGAAGACCGCAAGCCCCGGGAAGCTGTCGATCAGCCGCAGGGTGTGGCCGAGATCGCCCGAGCTGTCCTTGATGCCGGCCACCCGCACGGGATCGCGCCGCCGCAGCCGCTCGATCACCGGAAAGGTGACGGGCACGCCCGAGACCTGCGGGATGTGGTAGAGCACCAGCCGCGCACCGTCGTCGAGCCCGTCGAGCACTTCCGCGAACGCGCGGTAGAGCCCCTCGTCCGGCACGTTCTTGTAGAAGAACGGCGGCAGGATCAGGAGATCGGCGACTCCGAGCCCGCGCGCGTGGCGGGCGAGCTCCAGGGTATCGTCGCGGTTGGTGCAGCCCACGCCCACCATCAGGCGCTGCGGGTCGATCCCCGCCTCCACCACCGCTTCCAGCGCCCGCCTGCGTTCGGCCACCGGGAAGGAGGTGGCCTCGCCGGTGGTGCCGAAGACGGCCACCCCGTGGCAACCGCGCTGGAGCAGCCAGCGCAGGTGCCCAAGAAGGCGCGGCACGTCCACCCGCCCGTCCTCGTCCACCGGCGTGATCGAGGCGGCGTAGATGCCGGCGAGACGATCGTTCATGGTCCGCACCTCCGCTTCACGGCACCAGCACCTGACGTCCCACCACCCGACCGGCGGCGAGGTCTTCGAGGGCGGCGTTGGCCTCCTCGAGCGGGCGGGTGTGCACCGGCACCGGCTCGAAGCGGCCCTCCTGCGCGAGCCGCACCAACGTGCGCAGATCTTCCACCGTACCCACGTAGGAGCCGCGGATGGTGAGCGCCCGCAGCGGGAAGTACGGCATCGGGATCTGCAGGCGATCGCCGTAGAGGCCGACCACCACCAGCGTGCCGCCCTTGGTCACCAGCGAGCCCAGTGCGAAGCGGGCCGTCTCGGGTCGGCCGACGAAGTCGATCACCGTCCCGACGCCGCCCCCGCTCGCCTCGCGCACCTTCTTCTCGGCGCCCGCCTCCGCCGGGTCGAAGACGGCGGCGGCGCCGCGGGAGAGGGCGTAGTCGCGCTTCTTCGGGTCGATGTCGGCCACGTAGACCGGCGCGTCGGTGACCAGCCGGATCATGGCGAGCGCCGCCGCGCCGACCCCGCCGAGGCCCAGGAGCATGACCGGCCAGCCGTCGAGCTCGCGGCCGATCTTCTGCAGCGCCCCGAAGGCCGTCACGCCCGAGCAGGCGAGGGTGCAGGCCACCTCGCGCGGCAGGCCGTCGAAGGGCACCAGATAGCGCGGATGCGGCACGATCACGTAGTCGCCGTACCCGCCGTCCACCACCGTGCCGAGGAACCGCGGCTTCGGGCAGTAGTGTTCGAGGCCCTTCTTGCAGAAGGCGCAGGAGCCGCAGCCGATCCACGGATGGACCACGTACTCGCGGCCCGGCTCGGCCAGCCCGCGCGGCGCGTCGGGGCCGAGTTCCACCACTTCGCCGGCGATCTCGTGGCCCATGGTGAAGGGCAGGCGCACGCCGCGCTCCTCGATGGACAGCTTCTCGCCCCCGCCGAGATCGAAGAAGCCCTGGTGGATGTGCAGGTCCGAATGGCACACCCCGCAGGCGGTCACCCGCACCAGCACCTCCGTGCCCTGCGGCTTCGGCGTGGGATATTCGCGGATTTCCAGCGGTTCGCCCCAGCGGACGATCTGGGCCCTGCGCATGCGTCACCTCCCCCGTTCGCGCTGCGCTGCACTATAGACCCGCGGAGCGCCGGTGGCGAGATGCAACGCTCCGTTAACCCTCCCGTGCCATCCTGCCGCCGTGGAGCCGGATGGAGGGCCGTTGCCGTGCAGGGGCTGCGGGCGCTTCTGGTGGAGGACGATCCGGAGGACGCCGGGCGCATCGGCGCGGCGCTGGCGCGCACCGGCCGGGTGGCACGCCTCGCGCACGCGCGCGACCGCGAGGAGGCGACGCGGGCGCTCGCCGCGGAGCCCTTCGACGTGCTGCTGGTCGACCTCAATCTCCCGGACAGTCAGGGCCTGCCGACGGTGGACGCCTTCGTCGCGCTGCGCCCCGAGCTGCCGGTGGTGGTGGTGAGCCGCTTCGCCGGCGGCGATCTGGCGGTGGCGGCGGAGAGCCTGCGCCGCGGCGCCCAGGACTTCCTCGCCAAGGACGAACTGGCGGAGACGGATCTCGCCCGCATCACGCGCTTCGCCTGCGAGCGCAAGCGGGCGGAGCGCCGGCGCCTCGCCCTGGCCGGCCGCGATCCCGAAACGGGGCTGCCCGATCTCGCGGGCCTGCGCGCCTCCCTCGAGCGGGCGCGTGAGCGGGCGATCCGCCGCAACCGCCGGCTCGGTCTCGTGCTGGTGGCCCTGGGGGACGTGGCGGTGCTGCGCCAGGACTGGGGCGAGGCCTTCGTGCGCGCGCTCGAGCGGGCGACGGCGACGGCGCTGCGCACGGCGGTGCGGCGCAGCGACGAGGTGGCCCGCATCGCCCCCGGACGCTTCCTGATCCTGCTCGAGGACCTGCCGGGCGAGGCGGCGCTCGCCGCCGCCACCTCCCGCATCGGGCAGGTGGCGACGGACCGCCTGTGTGCCCGCGGTCACGGCTCGGTGCGGCTCGCGCTCGCCGCCGAGCTGCTGGCGCCGCGCGATCCGCTGCCGGTGGAGCTCGTGGTCTCGGGGCTCGAGGCGCGGCTGTCGCCGGTGGAGCCGCCGCCGGCCGCCACGGAGGACGGGGGCGGGCGGAAGTCGGTGCAGACCAGGTAGATCTCGGAGGACTCGGCGCGCGTCGCCTGCGGGCGCACGTGCCGGACCTTGCCGAACAGCGCGCGGGCCTGCGGCACCACCACCGCTTCGGCCCCGCGCAGCAGCTTGAGCACGAGACTTCCGCCGGCGGCCAGCACCTCCGGCACGAAGGCGAGGATCTCCTCGCAGGCCGCTTCCGAGCGCAGCCGGTCGCTGACCTTGTCGCCGCTGGTGTTGGGGGCGAGATCGCTCAGCACCACCTGCGCGGGTCCGCCGAGCCGCGCACGCAGCTCCGCCTGCACCGCCGGGTCGCGCACGTCCCCGCGTACGATCTCCACGCCGGAGATGGGCTCGATCTCGAGAAGATCCACCGCCACCACCCGGCAGCCGCGCCTTGCGGCGTACTGGCTCCAGCTCCCCGGTGCCGCGCCGATGTCGAGCACGCGCATGCCCGGGCGCAGCAGTCCGAAGCGCCGGTCCATCTCTTCCAGCTTGTACACCGAGCGGGCGCGATAGCCCTCGGCCTTCGCGCGCCGGACGAAGGGATCGCGCGCCTGGCGCTCCAGCCAGCGCCGGCTGGAGGCCGAAAGCCGGCCGCGTCCGGCACTCTTCTTCACGGTCTTCGCCATCTCGTCTCGGTCCGTTCCGTGGGAGGCGCCGCGGAACGCCACCGGCGGCAGCGCCGCGCCGCAGAGCCGCCGGACCAGTCCGTCGAGCGGGCCGCGGTCGGCGGCGACGAAGGTGCCGCAGCCCAAATGCTCCGCCACCGCCTCGAGGATGGCCGCACCGGCCGGCAGCACGTCAGCCCGCCCCGGTCCGATCACCGGATGCTGCCGGCGCGCATCGAGGGACATGGCCAGCACGCTCCGGATGGTGGCGCGCACCGCCTCCATGTCCATGCGCGCGCCGTCCACCGCCTCGCGCGAGAGCTCGTGCAGCCCCAGGGTGAGCGCGGCCAGCACCGTGGCGGTGCCGGATGTGCCGATCAGGACCGCCCGCGGCTCCGGCGGCAGGGCGCCGAAGCCGCGGGCGCGGAGCTCCGCGAGGGTCGCCGCGCGGATGCGCGCGTAGACCGCGGGATCGGTGGCATCGCCGAAGGTCTCGGTGGCGTTCACCGCCCCCAGCGGCAGCGAGGCGGCGACGGTCGGCCCCTCCCGGTGCGGCACGATCACCTCGCTGCTGCCGCCGCCCACGTCGAGGATCACGCTGCGCGGCGCGCGGAGATCCACGAGCGGCAGGCAGGCGAGCAGGGAGAGCCGCGCCTCCTCCGCCTCGTCCACCACCTCGAGCCGCAGACCGGTCTCGGCCTCGGCCAGCCGCAGGAAGTCGTCGACGTCGCGTGCGAGCCGGCCCACGGCCGTGAGGATTCCGCGAAACGCGGCCACGCCCTCCTCGGCACAGATCCGCGCGCACACGCGCAGCGCCTCCAGCGTGCGCGCCACGGCCTGCGGCTGCAGCCGTCCGCCGACGCCGAGGCCCTCGCCGAGCCGCACGATGAGCTGGAACCCGCGCAGCGGCACGAAGACGCCCCTGCCTGCACAGCGGGCCACCAGCAGGCGGCAGTTGTTGGTGCCGAGATCGAGCGCGGCGACGCGCCGTTCTCCTTCCACGCGGGCGATGTCCGGCGGGTTGACGGGTCCGGCGTCGAGCTAGGCCCGCACCGTCCCGCAGCAAGGTGAACCCGCGTTGGCGTTAACCGGGCCTTAACCCTGCCGTGGTCCAATCCCCGGCGTCCGCGAGGGTGCGGAAGCGAAACGGGGAGTCCTGCCATGGCCCGCGTGCTGGTGGTCGACGACGACGATCTCCTGGTGGAACTGGTGCGCTACAGCCTCGAGGCCCACGGCCACGAGGTGCTGGCGGCGCCCGACGGCCTGCGGGCGCTCGAGCTGCTCGCCCGCGAGCCGGTGGACGTGATCGTGCTGGACGGCATCCTCCCCGGGCTCGACGGGCTGGAGGTGCTGCGCCGCCTGCGCTCGGATCCGAAGACGGCCGACCTTCCGGTCATCATGCTCTCCGCCCGCCGGCAGGAGCGGGACGTGCTGGGCGGCCTCTCGTCCGGGGCCGACGACTACCTCGTCAAGCCCTTCATCCCCGAGGAGCTGGCCATCCGGGTCGACCGCACGCTCGCGCGCCGCGCCGCGGTGTGAGGGGACCATGCGCCGGAACGTCCTCCTTCCGCTCGTGTTCGCCTGGGCCCTCGCGTGGGGCGTGGGCGGTCCGCATCCGGCGCGGGCGGAGGACGTCGCCGGCCTCTTCCGGCTCTACCGCGAGGAACGGAACGGCGAACTCGCACCGCGGCTCGAAGCGGCACGGGCGGCGCACCCCGGGGACGTCGACCTGCGGCTCCTCGAAGGGCTCTTCGCCCTGCGCCGGGACGAGCCCGAGCGGGCGCGGCGGGCCTTCGCGGCGGTGCTGGATCGCGCACCCGACTACGAAGACGCCCGCATCGGCCTCGCGCGGGCGCATCTGTTCCTCGGCGATCCCGAGGCCGCACACGCGGTGCTCGCCCCCATCGCCCGGCGGCTCGAGACGGATCCGGACGTCCTCGAACTCTTCCTGCGCATCGATCTCGCCCGCGGGCGGCGGGACCTGGCGGAGGCGAAGCTCTGGCGCTTCCGCGAGGTCCACGCCGGTGATGCCGCCATGCTGGAGCAGGCCGGCCGCATCGCCCGCCGCACCGGCCTTTGGCCGGGCGCGGCGGCGTCCGCCGGGGAGGACGGCTGGCGCGCCGTCGCCTACGCGCGGCGGGAATGGGCGGAGGGCGACGGTGCGCGCGCGGAAGGGCATCTCGCGCTCTCCCGGTCGATGCCGGACGGCTCGACCATCGCGCTCGCCACCGACTGGCGCCGGCGCTTCTCCCGGGAGGAGCTCGGCGTGAGCCTCGTCCGGACGGCGCCGCTTCCCGCCGGCACGCTGGAGACCGCCTTCGCCTTCGCTCCGGGCGGGCGCACCCTGCCGCGCGCCTCCGCCGGGCTGTCGTTCACGGCGGCCTCCCCCGGCGAAGAGAGCGGCGTCTTCCTCGCCCCGGGGATCCATCTCTCGCTTCGCCGCTACCGGGACGGGACGGCGGTGATCGGCGGGCCGCAGCTCGCGCTGCGCGGCGGGCGGATCGACGCCGGCGTGCGGGCGGACCTCGCCCGGGATTCCGGTGGCCGCACCGATCTCGGGATCTGGGCCCGGTTCGGGTGGCGGCTGGACGGACGGCTGCGGCTGGTGCTGGCGGCCGGGCTCCTGCGGGACGACGAGGGGCGTCGCGAACACGAGCACGACCTCTCCTTCGGCTGGTCGTGGGAGCGGGGCGACGGCACCCGTCCGTTCTGCGACGTCGGCCTCGTCCACCGCGGCGACACGGCCTTCGCGAGCGGCTGCGGCGTCGCCATGCGGACGGGGGGCTGAGGCCGTGTCGGGCTTCACCGCCATCCTCGCCCCCTGGCTCGCCGTCCTGACCGCGGCGGGGGTCCTCGCCTTCCTGGGCGGCCTCGCCTTCGCCGCGGGGCTCGCCCTCCACCGCCACCTCCGGGATCGGCGCCGCCACGAGCTCCTGCGGCCCGAGGATGTGCGCCGGCGGCTGCTCGCGCTCGCGGCACGGCCCGACCTGCCGGCCCTCGGTCCCTGGCCGCCGGTCGACGAGCTCGCCGACCTGGTGGAGGAGACGGCGAGCGTGGTCCGGGGCGATCTGCGGGTGCGGCTGTGCGAGCGGGCCCGCGAGCTCGGCGTCCTCGACCTCCTCGTCCGGCGCAGCCGCGCGCGGCGGGCGAGCCTGCGCGAGCGGGCGGCGCGCGCGCTCGGGACCTTCCTCGAGCTCGATCCGCCGGCGGTGCGGGCGGTGCTGCTGCGCCTGCTCGACGACCGGGAGGGGGCGGTGCGCATAGCCGCCGCCGAGTCGCTGCTCGGCGACGGAGGCGATCTGCCGCGGCACGTGGCGGCGCATCTGCGCCACGATCCCGCCTTCGCGACCGCCGCGGCGCTGCGGGCCTTCGAGCGGCTGGTCACGCGCCTGCCCGGCGAGGCGGCCGCCATCCTGGCCGATGCGGCCGATCCCCGCGCCCGGCTGGTGGCGGAGGCGGTGGCCCGGATGCGCGCCCACGCCCTGCTGCCGGCCATCCTCGCCGCCTTCCCGCGAAGCCGCGGGGACCTGCGCCTTGCCCTGGTGCGCGCCCTCGTGGCCCTCGACCATCCCCAGGGCTTCGCCGCGCTCGAGCGTCTCGCCACCGACCCCGATCCCATCGTGCGCCTCGCAGCCCTCGCCGTGGCCGCGGCCGAGCCGGGTGCGCGCATCGCGCCGCTGGTGCGCCGGCGTCTTTCCGATCCCGATCCGCGCGTGGCCTTCCGCGCCTTCGTGCTGGCCGCCGATCTCGGGCTGCTTTCCGCCGCGGAAGCGGCGGG
>BEIP01000049.1 GCA_002898955.1 bacterium HR39
CGCCTCGGCCTCGAGAAGGCGGACGCCCTCGCCCGGGTGGACCTGCTGAGCCGCCAGATCCGCGAGCTCGGCGAGGAGCTGCGCCGGCTGGCGGCGGCGCTCGACGTGCGCGAGCAGCAGATCGAGCGCCAGGCGGAGGTGATCCGCGATCTCGGCGCCCGGCTCAATCTGGCACTGGCCCGCAAGGTGGAGGAGCTCGCCCGCTACCGCTCCGACTTCTTCGGCAAGCTGCGCGAGGTGCTGGGCGATCGCCCCGACGTGCGCATCGTCGGGGACCGCTTCGTCTTCCAGTCCGAGGTGCTGTTCGACACCGGCAGCGCCGAGATCAGCCCGGGCGGCCGCGCCCAGCTCCTGAAGTTCGTCGAGGCCTTCAGGGAGATCATGGCGAAGATCCCGGACGATCTGCCCTGGGTGCTGCAGGTGGACGGCCACACCGACAGGCGGCCCATCTCCACCCCGCGCTTTCCCTCCAACTGGGAGCTCTCCACGGCGCGGGCCATCGCCGTGGCGCGCTTCTTCATCGAACACGGCATCCCGCCCGAGCGGGTGGCGGCGCGCGGCTTCGCCCACTACCAGCCCATCGACCCGCGGGATGCCGAGGAGGCCTGGCGGAAGAACCGCCGCATCGAGATCCGCCTCACCACCCGCTGAGGCCTCACTCCGCCGCGGCGGGTCGCACGAAGTCGCGCAGAAAGCGCGCTCCGGCTTCCGCCCCGACCTCGTCGATGGAGTGGCCGAGGCCGGGGCGCACCAGCCACTGGACGGGGAATCCCGCCGCCTGCAGGGCGGCCACCGCCTGGTGGAGCGCATCCACCGGCACCACCGGATCGGCATCGCCGTGGACCAGCAGCACCGGCGGCCGGCTCCTGGCCTCGGCGGCGAGGCGCTCGGGCGCCACCAGCGCGCCGGAATAGCCCACCACCGCCCCGATCGCGCGCTCGCGGCGTGGGGCCACCTGCAGGGCCATCATGGTGCCCTGCGAGAAGCCCACGAGGCCGAGATGTTCGGGCTGCAGGCGGTGGCGCTCCAGCAGGTGATCCAGGAACTCGTGCACGTAGGGGGCCGCCCGCTCGACGCCGCGCAGCAGGGCCGCCGGCGAGAGGTCCTGCAGCGAGAACCACTGGCGGCCGTAGGGCGCCCTGTCGAAGGGGAAGGGCGCGTCGGGAGCGTAGAAGGCGGCATCCGGCAGCCAGCGCCGGAACAGCGGCGCGAGGCCGATGAGATCGTTGCCGTCCGCCCCCACGCCGTGGAGCAGCACCACCACCCGGCGCACGGGGCCTTCGCGCGGCAGCAGGCTCGGTCCGCTCAGCCTCGGCACGTCCTCTTCCTCACCCTCGGATTTTGGTTCCGGCGCGGCGCAGCATAGACGCGCGGCGCGCGGCCGGCGAGGGGGCGGCCGCGCTGCAGGGCATGGACAGCGCGGCGGGGCGGCTCTAAGGCTCGTCCGGGTGAACCCAAGGGGGAGGCGGATCCGTGCGCGAGAACCGGCTGCGCCGGCTGTGGCGGGACGGGAAGAAGACGGTCAACGGCTGGCTCGGCATCCCGAGCTCCTTCTCGGCCGAGCTCATGGCGCACCAGGGCTACGAGAGCATCACCGTGGACATGCAGCACGGTGTCGTGGACTACGCCACCATGGTGGAGATGCTGCAGGCCATCTCCACCACCGACACGGTGCCCATGGTGCGCGTGCCCTGGCGCGAGCCCGGCATCGTCATGAAGACCCTCGATGCCGGGGCCTACGGCATCATCTGCCCGATGGTGAGCTCGCGCGAGGAGGCCGAGGAGCTGGTGGTCTGGGGCCGCTATCCGCCGCGCGGCACCCGCAGCTTCGGCCCCATCCGGGCGAGCCTCTATGCCGGCTCCGACTACGGCCGGCACGCCAACGCGGAGGTGCTGCTGCTCGCCATGATCGAGACCCGCGGCGGGGTGGAGAACCTCGACGACATCCTCTCGGTCGAGGGTCTGGACGGCGTCTACATCGGTCCCGCCGATCTGTCGCTGGCGCTGGGCTACGGGGCGGGCTTCGACCGCGAGGAGCCGGAGATCCTGGAGGTGATCACGCGCATCGCCGAGCGGGCGCGGGCACACGGCAAGTTCGCCGGCATCCACACCATGTCGCCGGCCTATGCGCGGCGCATGTGGGATCTCGGGTTCCACTTCGTCTCGCTGATGACGGATGCCCGCATCCTCGCCAACGCCACCGCGGCGCTGCTGGCCGAGCTGCGCGGCGGCGCGGCGGAGGCGGAGAAGGGCTACTGAGGCCCCGCGCCGTGGAGATCGGTCCGTGTCGCACGTGGTGATCCTAGGGCGCATCGACGAGGCCGGCCTCGAAATCCTGCGTCGGCGCCCGGACGTGGGTTTCGGGATGGTGGAGGAGCCCACGCCCGAGCGGGTGCGGGAGGCGCTGCCGCAGGCGGATGCGGTGGTGATGCGGCCGGTGCCGCTCGGCCGCGCGGAGCTGGAGCTGGCCCCGCGGCTTCGCGTGGTCTCGCGCCACGGCGTCGGGGTGGACACCATCGACGTGGCGGCGTGCACCCGGCGCGGCATTCCGGTGGCCATCACGGTGAACGCCAACCGGGTGGCGGTGGCGGAGCACGCCATCCACCTGATGCTGGCGGTGGCCAAGCGCGTGCGCCTCTACGACTCCGCCACCCGCGCGGGCGACTTCGCCGTGCGGGAGCGCCTGCCGGCCATCGAGCTCGCCGGGCGGACGCTGCTGGTGGTGGGCTTCGGTCGCATCGGCCGCGAGGCGGCCGTGCGGGCGCGCGCCTTCGGCATGCGCATCCTCGCCTTCGATCCCCATCTGCCGGATGCGGTCTTCGCCGCCGAGGGCGTGGAGCGGGTGGAGCGGCTCGAGGACGGTCTCGCGCGGGCCGACGTGGTGAGCCTGCACGCCCCCTGGGAGCCGGGCACGCCGCCGCTGCTGGACCGGGAGCGCATCGGCGCCATGCGCGAGGGTGCCATCCTGGTGAACACCGCCCGCGGCCAGCTGGTGGACGAGGCGGCGCTGGCGGAGGCGCTGGCATCGGGGCGGCTGTCCGGTGCCGGCATCGACGTCTTCTCCACCGAACCGCCGCCGCCCGACCATCCGCTCCTTCGCCTGCCGGAGGCCAATGTGGTGCTGAGCCCGCACGCCGCGGCCTGGACGGTGGAGGCCAAGCGCCGCATGGCGGTGGAGGCGGTGGAGAACGCCCTGGCGGCGCTCGACGGCACGCTCCCGCCCGAGCGCGTGGTGAACCCGGAGGCGCTGGGCCCGCGCGCCTGAGACCCACGCCGGGGGTGACGCCGGGAGCGCCCGGGCGCGGGGCGAACCCGGACGCACGGGCCCTCCGCTCGGGGCCTCACAGATCGCGCGCTCGCGGGCACGCCCTCACCCGAAGGCGTGGTGAGGCCGGACGCAAGTGCAGCCGCCCCCGAGGCCCGCGCCGGCGGCAGCACCGGAGGGGGCTCCGCCGTCCGACCGCGCGGCGAATCCGGACGCACGGTGCCCCGGGCCCGCGCCGGCGGGGGTGCACACCTTCCGGCGATGCGCCCCGGACCGGTCCACCGAACGGCTCGCGCCCGCACTCCGACCGTGCCCCCCCTTTCCGCACGCAGTGCCGGGCGATCCGGCGGCGATGGAGCCGAGCGCGGCGCACCCTCCAGCGCGGATGGGAGACGCACCTTCCGCTCCTGTATCCGCGCGCGAGGCGCCCTCCCGTGGAGCCGACCGCAGTGCACGACCGCTCCGCTCCTGCACCCGCGCGGGAGCCGCCGCGGCTTCCGCCGTTCGCACCGCCGGGGCGGAGGTCCCGATCATGCCGGCGGGATCGGGGACTCCGCCCGCCCGGATTACGGTGCCGGGACCGCACCGTTCCCCGCCCACGCCGGCTGCGATCGCCCCCAAGCTCGGCGGTGCCGGTTCGCGGACGCCTCGGGCCCTTTTCCATCCGATCCCGCCCCGGGGACGGCCGCGGGCTGCTGCCGCATCCCGTGCACGGTCGCTTCCGTCAGCCGGGACGACCCCATGCCCCCAGCAGGCCGGGTGGTCCACCCACGCCCCGGCTCCGTCCGGCCGGTCCTCGGGACGGGCGGCGCGGGCGCACACCCGCGACCGGGCACGGCCACTGAACGGCCGCCCTGCGACCCTCCGGCCGCCCCGGACCCGAGGGCGGAGAAGGACCTTTCCCGTGAGGCCCGCCGTGCTGGCGGAGCGGAGACCGTCGGAGCCGGCCGGGACACGCCCGCCCGGCGGCCCCCGGACGACCGGTCGGCTCCTCGCACGTGCGGCGCGCACCCGGCGAGCGGACCGCGGCACCGCTCCGCAGCGACCCGCACGGGAGGTCCGCGGATGCACCGTGCATGCGCGCCGCATGGGACACCTCTCCCACACCCGGCCGCCCCTGCGGGGGGACCCGCTGTCCCAGAGACGGGCATCCGGTCCCACGGGCCGCACCCCCTGCGGCGGGGGCGGCCCCCTCCCTGTCGCCGGGATGCCGCCCCCGCCGTCCATCCGGCCCACCCGAGTGCGGCAACGGTCGGGCGAGACGCGGCGCGACCGGGACGGACGCCGCCGGGATCGGGTGCCGCGCCGTACGCCGGAGCGTCCGGCACCGCGCCCGCCATCGAGCCCTCGGGATTCTCCCGCGCGGCCGGGCCGATCGCGGCTGCGGCCGACGGCAGACGATCCGGCCACGCCTCCGCTCGTCCGGACCACCGGCGGCACATTCCGCCGGATGGCGCCGGCCGGTGGGCCCACCTGCGGTCCGGCCACCCGCGCGGTCGCGACGGCTGCCGCGGCTCCGGACCCACCCGCAGGCGGTGCCGGGAGCCGTGCACGGATGCCGGTCTCCACCGCGGCGCCCGCGCGGCCGACGGGCGCCGGAGCGCCCCGACCTTCTCCGGCGAATGCCGACCACCGCGCACGCGCGGCCGATCCGGCGGCCTCGGGCCCGCTCCCGCCACCGCGACCGCGCCGGCGGCCTTCGCCGGCCGTCGGCACGGATCCCCCGCGCACCGGAGGCGCCGCGGGACCTCCGACGACCCGGGCCGCCTCACCACACGCCGCGGTCGCGCTCCGGGAGCGGCCGCAGGGCGGTGCGGGTCCCGCAGGCATCGCACCCGGGCGCCGATCTGCTTCAGACCGGGTGCTCCGCGCTCACATGGTCGTGGAGCAGGCCGAGAGGGGCGCGGAAGCCGGCGGCGAGGTCGGCCGGGGCGAGCACCGTCCCGTCGGCGAAGGCGACGAATTCCACGTTCTTCGCCACCACCAGGCCGTCGTCGCCGTCGGTCGGATCCGTATCCACCAGCTTCAGGCGGCTGCCGCGGCCGCGCACGAGGTAGCCGTCGGCGAGGCCGTGGAGCACCAGCGTGTCGATGCCGGGGCCCCCGTCGGCGACGGTAAGCGGTCCGCCGGCCTCCAGCCGGTCGTCTCCCCCGCCGCCGCGCAGCACGTCCCATCCCTCCCCCGCCATCAGCACATCGTCGCCGTCACCCCCGTCGAGGCGATCGTTGCCGGCGCCGCCGGTGAGGACGTCCGCTCCGGGCCCGCCGCTCAGCCGGTCGTTACCGGCGCCGCCATCGAGTGAGTCGTCCCCCTCGCCGCCGTCCAGCCGGTCGTTGCCGGGACCGCCGCTCAGGACGTCCGCTCCGGGCCCGCCCGCGAGGCGGTCATTGCCGGCGCCGCCGTCGATCTCGTCGTCGCCGTCCGTTCCCGTCAGCCGGTCGTCGCGGGCCCCGCCCGCGAGCACCGTACCCGAGCCGGCGCCCATGCCCGGATCCGACCCGCCGCCCGTCCCGCCCGGGGATCCGCCGTCCCCGCCGGCGAGGGCCCGGCCGGCCACGAGCTCGGCGATCCCGCCCGCTCCCGCCCGCAGGCTCAGATCCGGCCCTCCGGTTCCCACCTCGACCACCGCGCGCCGGCCCGGAGCCTCGAGGAAGAGCAGGCCGGCGGCCGGATCGAGGGTGAAGGCCAGAGCATCCGCCGCCACGTCCGTTACCCGCAGCACGTCACCGGAGCCGAGATCGGCGATGCGGTCACCGTCCAGCTCGGCGAGGGTGCCGACGAACGCATCGCCGCCGGCTCCGCCCACCAGCACGTCGCGACCGCTGCCGCCCTCCAGCACGTCGGCCCCGCCGCCGCCCTCGAGCCGATCGTCGCCGGCACCGCCGACGAGCCGGTTGCCGGCGTCGTTGCCGATCAGCAGGTCGTCGCCGCGACCGCCCACCGCGTTCTCGATCACCGTGCCGAAGGCGATGGCCACATTGTCCCGTGCCGCACGGGAGCGGTCGTCGTCGCCGTAGCGGCCGATGGAGGAGAAGGCACCGGGGCGCAGGTCGACGGTCACGGCCAGCACCTGGGCGGAGGCGTCGATGGTGTCGGTGCCGCCGGCATCCCAGATGGTGAGGAGCGGCCCCACACCGTCGGCGAAGGCGTAGACGTCGTCGCCCGTCGCACGGGCCGTGTTCGCTCCGTACATCTCCTGGAGCGCCGCGATGTCGTACAGCATCGGCGTACGCGGCGAGATGGGGTACCAGCCGTGGGCGGCGTCGTAGCCGGTCCCCGGATGGTCCTGGTAGGACATCACGGTGTAGCCGGCGTGATCGCGGGCCGGATCGAGCGGCGGCCTCGCCTCGTGGGGATGGCCGAGGCCCAGCGCGTGGCCCAGCTCGTGCAGCATCACGGCGAAGCCGGCGGAGCCCGGGGAGAGGTCGTCCAGCTGGGGGATGTCGTTCAGCAGCACCTCGCCTACCGGCGGGAAGAAGGCATAGCCGGCCCACCGGTCGTCGGCGAAGTCGGCGAAGGCGAGGCGGATGTCGGCATCGCCGGATTCGGGCCCCGTCCACGGCACGAACTCGAGGTTGGCGACGGCGGCGTAGCGCGCCAGCGCCTCCTCGAACGCGGCCCGCTCGCCGGCATCCGGCGCCCGGACCGAGCGCGTCCAGCCGTAGGGATCGTAGGGCGGCGTGTCACCGGGCTCGTAGAAGGCGTAGGTGATCCGCACCCGGCCGCCGGAACGCCGCCAGTGGTGGCCCGAATCCAGGACCCGCAGGGCCTCGTCCGCCGAAGCCGTCGCCATCCGCCGCGTCCTCCGCCTCGACGGGCGGAGGATCGCCGACAGGGGTTGAGAAACCGTTGCGCAGCGGCCGGTCCGGCCGGCGGATCGCCCGGGCTTTTACGAAAAAACGCCCCGGAGACCACGGGGTCGCCGGGGCGAGGTCCCGGTCCCGCGAGGGGACCGGCGGTTCAGGGAGGCTTTCCGGGAAACTCGCCGTGCGGTGCCGGGCACCGGAGGGCGGGAACACCCGCGGGCTCGACCGCCCGCCGGTCCCGGTCCGCGCACGACCGATCTATGTCGCGATGCAATATGTGTCAAGCCGCATGTTGCGGTGCGTCATTCCGACGCCCGGCCGCGGCCGCCACCGCCGGACGCCCCGCCCTGCGCGGATCCGCCCCCGCCACCCTGCGGCGCGCCGGCCGCCAGCAGCCGTTCCATCACCAGCTCCATGGCCTTCCGCTGCGCCTCGAGGCTGGCCTGCACCGTGACGTGCAGATGGTGGATCCAGGCGTCCATGGCCCGCTGGAAGACGCTCAACGCCGCGACCGGATCCGGCCGCTCGCCGCGGCTTGCGGTGCCGGCCTCGCGCATCAGCTCGCCGAGCTGCTCGGCGAAGGCCATCTGCCGGCGGGTGAGCTCGCCGAAGGTGTCGCCGGTGATGCGGCCGAGCTCGCCCAAAAGCTCCGCCTGACGGCGCAGCAGTTCCGT
>BEIP01000050.1 GCA_002898955.1 bacterium HR39
GCCTTTCCATGGTGCCGCGGCGGTAGTTCTCGATCCGCACATCCGCACCGTCCAGAAGCCGCAGCAGGACTTCACGGCCCTTCTCCTTCTTGAGATCGAGGACGATGCCGCGCTTGTTGCGGTTCATCATGAGGAAGGCGGCGGATTCGCCCTCGATCTCCGGCGGCACCGAGCGGCGGGTGTCGTCGCCGTCGGGGGCGCGCTCCACCTTGATCACGTCGGCGCCGAGATCGGCCAGCATCAGCCCGCACACCGGCCCGGCCATGATGTGGGCGAGCTCGACGACGCGGACGCCCGCGAGCGGTCCGGCCATCGTCCCCTCCCTCAGGCGCCGACGAACTCGGGTTCGGTCTTGGAGAGGAAGGCGCGCACGCCGCGGCGGTAGTCCTCGGTATCGAGCGCGGCGAAGCCCTCCTCGATCTCGGCCGGGGTGAGCGGCGTGGGATCGAGCAGCCGGCGGATGAACTTCTTGTGCCAGCGGGCGACGAGCGGTGCGCCCTCGGCGATGCGCCGCGCCGCGGCCTCCGCCTCCGCCATCACCTCCGCATCCGGCACCACGCGGTTGACGAGGCCCATCTCCTTCGCCCGCTCGGCACCGAAGATCCGGCCCTCCAGCAGGATCTCGGCGGCATGGGCCGGACCCACGAGGCTCAGGAGCATGCGCAGCTCGTCGTAGGCCAGGGTGAGGCCGAGGCGCTTGATGGGGATGCCGAAGCGGGCGGTGTCGCCGGCGATGCGCAGATCGCACGCGCAGGCGAGTTCCAGCCCGCCGCCCACGCACACGCCGCGGATCGCCGCCACCACCGGATGGCGGCAGCGGCTCACCGACTCCATGGCGGCGTGCACGGCATGGGCGTAGATGCGCGCCTGTTCGGCGTCGGCCCGCTCGCGCTCGAAGGCCGAGATGTCGGCGCCGGCCGCGAAGGCGCGCCCGTCCACGCCGCGCACGATCACGCAGCGCAGCGCGTCGTCGCGGTCCAGCTCGCGCATGACCTCGGCCAGCCGCCGCCAGGCGGCGAGATCGAGCGCGTTGAGCTTCTCCGGACGGTTGAGGACGACGTGGGCGATGCGGCCGTCGCCCGAGCGTTCGACGAAGATGGCTTCGCCGGCCATGGTCCACCTCCCCTTGCCGCGGCTGCCGCTAGCACGGCGGCGGCGGAAGCGGCAAGCGGCTGCGGACACCCGAGGAAACGGGCCCCGGCCGACGGCCGGGGCCTTTCCGGGGCAAGCCGTTCGGCGCCGCGGTGGTCCGCCTCAGGGCGAACCGGCGCCCGAGCCGACGTGCCATGCGATGAAGCCCACCACCGTGATGGTGATGGCCGCCGCCGCCGGTGCGATCAGCGCGTTGATGGCCGCATCCCGGCCCTCGATCGTCCCGGTCCACAGGGCGAAGCGGTGGCGCAGCCACTCGCCGAAGCTCTCGGGCCTGCCGGTGGGCGACTGCCGGCCCGAGAGCGCCCAGAAGATCAGCGGGACGGCGAGGAACCCGAGGGCCGCGAAGGCGACCACGACGATCATGATGCGGGCGTACGTGTCGACCGCGAACCACAACCAGGCCGCGATCACCGTCCACACCACGGTGAGGGCCATCCAGAAGAGCACGCGCGGGTGGAAGCCGGTCTCGACGTCCTCGTAGCGTTCGGCCATGGCGGAACCCTCCCTGCTCGGTCCGGCGGCCGATGCCGCACCGCACGCCACGCTCCGGGGGCGTCCCGCGGCCCGGATGGTCGGTCGGAGTCGCTCGTCCGATAGGCGATCCGGCCGGCGCGCACCACCGCCCGCCCGCCGGCCGCGAGATGCGACACGTGGTCGCAGCAAGGGACCCGGCGGACCGCGCGGCCGTGCGGGCCGGATCTGGCGGAGCGGGCGACGGCGCCCCATCTCCGGCTTGTTCGCGGATTGTTCCGGATGCGCGATCCGCACGGCAGCCTCGGACACGCGCTGTTCTATCTGCGCCGCGGCCTCGCGCCGGTGCCGGTGCGCCCCGCCGGCAAGGAGCCGCTGGTGCGCTGGCAGCGCTTCCAGAAGGAGCGGCCGCCCGAGTGGCTGGTGCGGCGCTGGTATGCGCGCTGGCCGGGAGCCGGCGTGGGCGTGGTCACGGGCGCCGTCTCGGACCTGGTGGTGCTGGACGTGGATCGGCGCCACGGCGGCGAGGACAGCCTGGAAGCGCTGGAGCGGCGCTTCGGGCCGCTGCCGGAGACGGTGGAGGTGGAGACGGGCGGCGGCGGGCGGCACTTCTGGTTCCGCCATCCCGGCGGCTACGTGCCGAACCGGGTGGGCCTGCGCCCGGGGCTCGACCTGCGCGGCGACGGCGGGCTGGTGGTGGCGCCGCCCTCGCTGCACCCCTCGGGGCGACACTACGTCTTCGAGGTCGACCACCACCTCGCCGACCGCGAGCCTGCGCCGCTGCCGCAGTGGCTCCTCGCCCTCGAGGAGACGCCTTCGCCGGGCCGTGGCCATCCGCGCGGGTACTGGCGTCGGCTGGTGGCCGAGGGCGTGCGCGAGGGCGAGCGCAACGTCACCATCGCCTCGCTCACCGGCCATCTGCTCTGGCACGGCGTGGATCCGGCGGTCATCGAGGAGCTCCTGCAGTGCTGGAACCTGGTGCGCTGCCGGCCGCCGCTCGATCCCGCCGAGGTCTCGCGCACGGTGCGCAGCATCCTGCGCACGTACCTGCGCCGCCGCGGCCTGTCGAAGGCGGCGGGGGAGGCGGGAGATGCGGAACCGCGATAGAGGCGCGGCGACCGCGTCCGGCCGGCATTGCGCGCACGAGGATCTCCCGACGTCCGGGACTTCGTCCCGGACGTCGGGAGATCCTTGAACCGGGGCTTGTCAGTTCGTGCTCGAACGCCTATCTGGAAGGTGCGGTCGGCAGGGCTGCCCGAAGCGGTCCGATGGGGAGGGTCCCCAGCCGGCTGCCTTTTTGTTTCTCGCGGCGGAACATATCCCGCATGTGGCTGTTGTATCTCGACGAGTCCGGTGAACCGGGCAATCGAAACGAACGTCATTTCGTCCTCGGCGGCTTCGCGATCTTCGAACGTCACACTTTTCACCTGTCCCGCCGGTGCGACGAAATTGCCCGCCGATTCGGCTCGGAGGATCCCGACAGCGTGGAGTTTCACGCATCTCCCATGTTCGGCGGGCGCGGGAGGTGGAGAAGGGTGCCCAAGGCGGATCGGCTGCGTGTCATTGACGAAATTCTGGGCTTGCTTTGCAGCAGGGACAGTAACTTAAGGATTTTTGCGGCGTGCGTCGACAAGACGCTCGTGCACGAGGATCCTGTCGAAACGGCATTTGAACATATCTGTCTGAGATTTGACAAATTCCTCCAGCGAGTCTTTCTCAAACGTAATGATCCTCAGCGGGGTGTCGTCGTCCTTGACAAGACTAGGCGCGAGAACCGTCTGCAGACTTTGGCCTCCGGTTTTCGTATTACCGGACACCGTTGGGGCATCATGCGGAACCTGGCCGAGGTACCCCTGTTCGCGGATTCGAGGGCCACGCGTCTGCTGCAGATTGCCGACATCGTTACCTACGTCGTCTGGCGACGCTATGAAAGGAACGAGCCGGAGTTCGTCGACCGCACACGCCGACTGCTTCCCTGTTTCGATCAGGACGGGCCGGCGCTTCACGGGCTGATCCACGTGCCGAACAGATCCGACTGCCTCTGTCCGGCCTGTGCCGCACAGCGTGGAGAGAACTGGAGGCTGTGAAGGGGCGCCGGAGATCAGACCATCCCCAGCGCCGCCTTGTAGGTCTCCAGCAGCTCCTCGAGCTCGCCGCGCTCGTGCGGCTTCATGCGCCGCAGCCGGATCACCTGGCGCATGACCTTGATGTCGAAGCCCTCCGCCTTGGCCTCGTTGTAGACGTCGCGGATCTGCTCCTGGATCTCGCGCTTCTCGTCCTCGAGGCGCTCGTTGCGCTCGACGAACTGGCGCAGCTTCTCGGCCGCGAAGCCGCCTGCGGTCATCGCCGGTCCCGCTCCACACGGATGGTCCGATCCGGGCCCGCAACCTGCCCGCGCCGGCCGGTTCCGGCAAGGGGTGATCGCCGCCGCCTTCCGCGTCCGGTTCCCCGGATGGCCCCGTCCGCATCCCCCGCCCGCCGGGGGATGCGGACCCCGTGCTCCGCGGCCGCCGCAGGACCCGGGTCCCCGCGCGCGGGCCGCGCGCCGGACGTCTTCCCGCCGCCGCGGCGATGCCCTGCGCCGTTTGCCCGCGGCCGCGGCCGGATCCCGGTGGGAGCCGCGGCCGGCTGCGGCCACCGCCGAAGGGACACCCGCCACGTCCGGCTTTCCGCACCCGTGCACGGCCGACCTCGGCGCGGCAGGCCGAAGACGGCCTCCACTGGATCCGGTTCCGACGCTCGACGCGACCCGCCGCCGGCGGCGTGTCCCGGTGGATCGTGCGCGCGGCGTCTTGCGGCAGGCCGTGCAGGGTGCCGGCACCGGCAGCGCGGCGACACACGCCTTCCGGAACCGGCGATGGCGGCGGGGGCCCGATCAGCGCGGCAGGCCGAGGATGGCGTCCACCGGATCCGGCTTCGCCGCCTCTTCGCCCGCCGGTGCGGGGCCGTCGCCCACGGCCGTCCCGCCGCCGGTCTGCGCGCCGTCGCCGTGTCCGTGAACACCGGCGCCGCCATCCGTGACCGGACCGCCATGCTCCAAGGAGGCCGGAGCGGATCCGCCCGCATCCGCGGCCTGCCCCGCGCCCGCCGCGGGTCGGGTGCGCAGGAGCAGCAGCGAGATGCGGCGGTTGCGCGGATCGAAGGGGTTCTCCGGCACGAAGGGTTCCACGTCCGCCTTGCCCGAGACCTCGACGATGCGCCGCTCGGGAAGGCCCAGCTCGATCAGGGCCCGGCGGGTGGCGAGGGCCCGGTCCACCGACAGGTCCCAGTTGTCGTAGCCGCGGCGGCCGCGGAAGGGCGTGGCGTCGGTGTGGCCGGTGATGCGGACGGGATTGGGCAGCGCCGCCACCGCCGCCACCACCGCCTTCAGGATCTCCCGCATGTGCGGATACATGCGGTCGCTGCCGCTCGGGAACATGGCGGCGTTGACCCGGTCCACGATCTCGATCACGAGCCCCTCCGGCGTCTGTTGGATCACGAGGTTCTCGGCGAAGGGCGCGAGCTCGGGCGAACGGCGCAGCGCCTCCTCGATGGCCCGTTTCGCCTGCTCGAAGGCCTGCCGTTCGCGCCGCTCGCGCTCCGCCTCGAAGGCGGCGTCCGACAGCCCGCCGGCCTCCATGGTCGACGGATCGGGGCTGTCGCCGAAGGAGAGCTCCAGCCTCGGCTCGCCCTCGCGCTCCTCCTCCACCATCGGCACCGAGACCTGGAAGGTGAAGGGCGTCGCGGTCTGGGGGCTGACCGGCTCGAAGGGCGTGATGGTGACGCCCTCCAGCATGCCGCCCACGCCGCCGGGTTGGCCCCGGTTCTCCTGGGCGTCGCTGAAGAACTCGGCGAGGCCCTTGAGGGTGTCCTCGCTCGCCGTGCTGAGCAGCCACAGCAGCAGGAAGAAGGCCATCATCGCCGTCACGAAGTCGGCGTAGGCCACCTTCCAGGCGCCGCCGTGGTGTCCGTGGCCCCGTTCCTCCATCACCTTGCGGATGACGACGGGCCTGTCCTTCGCCGCCATGGCTCACCTCACGCCGCCAGCGGATCGGCCGGCAGGCTGTTCAGATGCTCGTCCATCTCGTGGAAGGTCGGCTGGAACTCGCTCGGCACGTTGCCGCGGGCGATCTCCACCGCGATGGGGGCGGAATGGCCCTGCAGATAGGCCACCAGCGCGTCGCGGATCACGCAGTAGAACTGGGCGTCCTGTTCGTAGATCTGATTGAGACGCGCGGCCATCGGTCCCACGAGACCGTAGGACAGGAAGACCCCGAGGAACGTACCGGTAAGCGCTCCCGCGATCATCAGGCCGAGGACTTCGACCGGCTGGTCGATGGCCGACATGGTCTTGATCACGCCCAGCACCGCCGCGACGATGCCGAGCGCCGGCATGCCGTCGGCCATGGTCTGCAGCGCCGCGGCCCGCGCGTGCATCTCGGCGTGGTGCTTTTTGAGCTGGCGCTGCATGTGGTCCTCGACCTGGTAGGGATCGTCCATGCTCATGGTCATCATGCGCAGCGTGTCGGCGATGAAGTCCAGCGCGAAGTGGTCGTGCTGGATCTTGGGGAATTTGGCGAACAGTGTGCTCTCGTGAGGCCTCTCGAGGTGCGGCTCCAGGACCAGCACGCCGCGCGTCTTGAGCAGCTTGACGATCATGAACATAAGGGAGAGAAGGTCGCGGTAGTCTTCCTTCTTCCATTTCGGACCGCCGAAGATCAGCTTGAAGTCCCCCGCGAGGCCCTTGATCACCGACATGCCGTTGGCGATCAGGAAGGCGCCGATGGCGGCGCCGCCGATCATGGTGAACTCGAAGGGAAGGGCGTGGAGAATCACGCCGAATTTGCCGCCGGCGGCCGTGTAGCCGCCGAAGACGGCGCCCAGCACCACCACCAGGCCGACGATGGCGAACATGCGCCCACCCGGATCACCGGTCCGCGCGCATCCTGCCGGCAGGATCCTTCGGAAACGTTAACGCCGGCTCACTCGGCCGTGGCGGCGTGACGCAGCAGCCGCTCCTTCTGCCGCTGCCACTCCCGCTCCTTCTCCGCCTGCCGCTTGTCGTACTTGCGCTTGCCCAGCGCGAGGCCGAGTTCCACCTTGGCCCAGCCGCGCGGCGAGAAGTAGAGGGACAGCGGGATCAGCGTGTAGCCCTTGCGCCTGATGGCGCCGAGCAGCTTCTGCAGCTCGCGTTTCCTGAGCAGGAGCTTGCGGGGGCGGCGCGGATCGTGGTTGAAACGCCCGGCCGGCGCGTACTCGGGAATGTGGGCGTTGAACAGCCACAGTTCCCCGCCCATCTCCCCGGCGTACGCCTCGTTGATGTTGGCGCGCCCCTCGCGCAGCGACTTGACCTCCGTACCGGTGAGCCGGAGGCCGGCCTCGTAGCGCTCCTCGATGTGATAGTCGTGGAAGGCGCGCCGGTTGCGGGCGACGATCTTCCGCCCCGCCTCGCTCATGCCGGCACCTGCTCGAGGATCCCGGCGTGCCGCGTGGCCTCCGCCACCGCCCGCCGCGTCGGCTCGGTGGGCGGCACCAGCGGCAGCCGCACCGTCTCGCGGCAGCGCCCCAGCAGCGAGAGGGCGTATTTGACCGGCGCCGGGCTGGTCTCGAAGAACAGCGCCCGGTGCAGCGGCGTGAGGCGCAGGTGCAGATCGAGCGCCCGGTCGGGATCCTTCCGCCACCACGCCTCGTGCACCTCGGCGCACAGCCGCGGCGCCACGTTGGCCGTCACCGAGATGCAGCCGTGGCCGCCGTGGGCGAGGAAGGCGAGGGTGTTGGCGTCCTCGCCGCTGAACTGCAGGAAGTCGGGCCCGCACAGCTCGCGGGTGACGAGCGGCCGCACGATGTCGCCGGTGGCGTCCTTCACCCCGACGATGCGCGGCAGCTCGGCGAGCCGCGCCATGGTCTCCGGCTTCATGTCCACCACCGAGCGGCCGGGGATGTTGTAGATGACGATCGGGATGTCGGTGGCGTCGTGGATCGCCCTGTAGTGGGCGTAGAGGCCCTCCTGGGTGGGCTTGTTGTAGTACGGGGTGACGATCAGCGCCGCGTCCGCCCCCACCTTCTGGGCGTGGCGGGTGAGGCGGATCGCCTCCTCGGTGGAGTTCGAGCCGGTCCCGGCGATCACCGGCCGGC
>BEIP01000051.1 GCA_002898955.1 bacterium HR39
GCTGGCGGAAGCGAAGAAGCGCGAGGAGGAGCGCCGCCGGGCCGACGAGGAGGCGCGCCGTCGGGCGGAAGAGGAGGCCCGCCGGAAGGCCGAGGAAGAGGAGGCGGCCCGCCGCCGCGCCGAGGAGGAGGCGCGTCGCAGGGCCGAGGAGGAGGCCCGCCGGACGGCCGAGGAGCAGGCCCGCGCCCTGCTCGAGCAGGAGGAGCGCGAGAAGGCCGCCGCCCTGGTCGCCGAGGAGGCGACGGCGCAAGCCGCACCGCCGGCCGCGGTGGAGCAGGCGAAGCCCGCCGCGCCCGGCGAGGGCCTGCGTCCGGTCGCCGCGGCTCCCGCGGCCAAGCCGGCCAAGGTGCAGATCCAGCCCTCCACCCTCAAGGCGCTCGCCCGCGAGGAGGAGCGCGAGGAGAAGGAGGAGGCGGAGCGCCGGCGCAAGGAGAAGCGCCCCTCGCTGCGGAAGGGCGAGATCAAGGAGAAGAAGCCCCTCAAGCTCGTGGTCACCGAGGAGCTCGAGGAGGAAGAGGAGGTCGAGGCGCCGCCGCGACCGGTGGCCCCCGCGCCGCGCCGCGAGGGGAAGCGGAAGAAGGCGCAGCCGCAGGCGCCGCAGCGGGTGGTGCGCGAAGTGCAGATTCCCGACGAGATCACGGTGCGCGAGCTGGCCGAGCGCATGGCGGTGCGCGCCGGCGAGGTGGTCAAGACGCTGATGAAGCTCGGCGTCATGGCCAACATCAACCAGACCATCGACGCCGACACCGCCGAGCTGGTGGTGACCGAACTCGGCCACATCCCGAGGCGCGTCTCCGAGGCGGTCGTGGAGGAGGGGCTCGAGGGGCCGCCGGACCGGCCGGAGGACCTCGTGCCGCGGCCGCCGGTGGTCACGGTGATGGGCCACGTGGACCACGGCAAGACCTCGCTGCTGGACGCACTGCGCCACACGGACGTGGCGGCGCGCGAGGCCGGCGGCATCACCCAGCACATCGGCGCCTACCGGGTGGACATCGGCCGCGGCCTGCCGGTCACCTTCATCGACACGCCCGGCCACGAGGCCTTCACCCAGATGCGCGCCCGCGGCGCCCGGGTGACCGACATCGTGGTGCTGGTGGTGGCGGCCGACGACGGCGTCATGCCGCAGACGGTTGAGGCCATCCGCCACGCGAGAGCGGCGGGCGTGCCGATCGTCGTGGCCATCAACAAGATCGACAAGCCCGAGGCCGATCCGGCGCGCGTCAAGCAGGAGCTGCTCAACCACGAGGTGGTGGTCGAGGAGTTCGGCGGCGACGTGCAGTGCGTCGAGGTGAGCGCGGTGAAGAGGATCGGCCTCGAGGAGCTGATCGAGGCGATCCAGCTGCAGGCCGAGCTGCTCGAGCTCGAGGCCAACCCGAACCGGCGGGCCGTGGGCACCATCCTCGAGGCCAAGCTGGACCGCGGCCGCGGCCCCGTCGCCACCGTGCTCGTGCAGAACGGCACGCTGCACGTGGGCGACGTGGTGGTGGCCGGCGCCCACTGGGAGCGCGTGCGGGCCATGATGGACGACCGCGGCCAGCGGGTCGAGGAGGCGGGTCCGGCCACCCCGGTGGAGATCCTCGGCCTCGACGGCGTGCCCGAGCCGGGTGACCGGCTGGTGGCGGTGGAGGACGAGGAGAAGGCGCGCGAGGTGGCCGAATACCGCCGGCGCCGGCGCCAGGAGGAGGAGCAGAAGCGCCGTGCCGCGGCCGCACCGGTGAGCAGCCTCGAGGAGCTGCTCGCGAAGATGCGGGCCGGCGAGGTGGCGGAGCTGCCCATCGTCCTCAAGGCGGACGTGCACGGCTCGCTGGAGGCGATCCGCGCCGGCATCGAGAAGATGGGCGGCGAGGAGGTGCGCCCGCGCATCGTCCACGCCGGCGTCGGCGCCATCAGCGAGAGCGACGTGCATCTCGCCAAGGCCTCGGGCGCGGTCGTCATCGGCTTCAACGTGCGCGCGCCCGCCGCGGTGCGCGAGCTGGCCAAGCGCGAGGGTGTGGACATCCGCTACTACGCGGTGATCTACGAGCTCCTCGATGACGTGAAGAAGATGCTGGAGGCCAAGCTGGCGCCGGAGGAGCGCGAGCAGGTGCTCGGGCACGCCGAGGTGCGCCAGGTCTTCGGCGTGCCGAAGGTGGGCCGGGTGGCCGGCTGCATGGTCACGGACGGCGTGGTGCGCCGCGGTGCGCGGGTGCGCGTGGTGCGCGACGGCGTGGTGGTCTACGACGGCGTCATCGGCTCGCTGCGCCGCTTCAAGGAGGACGTGCGCGAGGTGCGCGAGGGCTACGAGTGCGGCATCGGCATCGAGGGCTTCCAGGACATCCGCGAGGGTGACGTGCTGGAGGTCTACGAGGTGCAGGAGGTGGCGCGCACCCTCGCGGTGTGAGGCCCGGAGTGGGAGAGCCCATGCGGCGCGGACAGCGCGGATCCCACCGCCCGCTGCGGGTCGGCGAGCAGATGCGTCACCTGCTCGCGGAATATCTCGTGCGCGGGGAGCTGCACGATCCCCGCCTCGAGGGCCACAGCGTCACCGTCTCCGAGGTGGAGGTGAGCCCGGATCTGCGCCACGCCAACGTCTACGTGAGCGAGCTGGGCCGGCCCGTCTCGGAGGAGGTCCGGGCCGCCCTTGAGGCGGCGGCGGGACGGCTCGCCGGGAGGCTCGCCCGCGAGATGCATCTGAAATACGCGCCGCGGCTGCGGTTCGTGCCCGACCGGCGCTTCGAGGTGGCGGACCGCATCGAGCGGCTGCTGCGCGAGGCGAGGGAGCGCGAGCTGCGGCCGATGGCCGGCGGGGAGAATCCGGACGGATGACACGCAGACGGCAGCGCGGCGTGCGCATCGACGGCTGGCTGGTGATCGACAAGCCGGAGGGCACGACCTCCACCGAGGTGGTCAACGTCGTCAAGCGCCTCACGAAGGCCGAGAAGGCCGGCCACGGCGGCACGCTGGATCCCATCGCCACGGGCGTGCTGCCGGTGGCGCTGGGCGAGGCCACCAAGACGGTCCAGTACGTCATGGAGGCGCCCAAGCGCTACCGCTTCACCGTGCGCTTCGGCATCGCCACCGACACCGACGACCGCGAGGGACGGGTGATCGCCGAGAGCGACCGCCGGCCCACCGACGAGGAAATCCGCGCGCTGCTGCCGCGCTTCGTCGGCGAGATCGGGCAGCTGCCGCCGCGTTACTCCGCCATCAAGGTGGCGGGCGAGCGGGCCTACAATCTCGCGCGGCGCGGCGAGGAGGTGGAGCTGAAGCCGCGCCGGGTGGTGATCCACAGCTTCGAGCTCGTCGGGCGGCCCGATCCCGACCACGCGGTGTTCGAGGTGGTGTGCGGCAAGGGGGCGTATGTGCGCGCGCTCGCGCGCGATCTCGGCGAGGCGCTCGGCTGCTACGGGCACATCAAGAGCCTGCGCCGGCTCGCCGTGGGCCCCTTCACCATCGAGGACGCCATTTCCCTGGAGGCCCTGGAGGAGATCGTGCGCAACGAGACCCTCCCCCAGGTGCTGATCCCGGTGGCGCGTGCGCTGGCCGGCATCCCGGCGCTCGCCGTCACCGAACCGCAGGCGCTGCGGCTGCGCTCCGGCCAGACCGTGCGCATCTCCCCGGCACTGCTGCCGCCCGAAGCCAGGGAGGGGGACACCCTCGCGGTGCGGCGCGGTGACGAGGTGGTGGCACTGGCACGGCTCGAGGACTCGCTGCTGCGGCCCGTGCGGGTGTTCCGTCCGAAGGCCAGCCGGATGCCGAAGGGAGCGATCGATGTCGATTACCGCTGAGCGCAAGCAGGAACTGATCCGCGCATTCGCCACGCACGAGGGCGACACCGGCTCGCCCGAGGTGCAGATCGCGATCCTGACGGAGCGCATCAACAACCTGAGCGAACACCTCAGGCAGCACCGCAAGGACTTCCATTCCCGCCGCGGGCTGCTGATGATGGTCGGCCAGCGCCGGCGCCTGCTCGACTATCTGCGGCGGAAGGACGAACAGCGCTACCGCCGCCTCGTCGAGCGGCTCGGCCTGCGCCGCTGATCCGGACGACCGCACCCGCCGCCGTCCGCCCGGGTGGCGGCGGGAGCCGTCCCGCAACGTGACGTCGAAGGGAAAGTGGAGACCATGTTCCAGATCACCCGCAAGGAAATCGAGTGGGGCGGCAAGCGGCTCGCTCTCGAGACCGGGCACGTGGCCCGGCAGGCCGACGGGGCGGTGCTCGCCTCGCTGGGCGAGACCGTCGTGCTGTGCACCGCCGTGGCGGCCAAGACGCCGCGGCCGGGGATCGACTTCTTCCCGCTGACGGTGAACTACCAGGAGAAGGCCTTCGCCGCGGGCAAGATCCCCGGCGGCTTCTTCAAGCGGGAGGGGCGCCCCAGCGAGAAGGAGACCCTCACCTCCCGGCTGATCGACCGGCCGATCCGGCCGCTGTTCGCGCCGGGCTTCAAGAACGAGACGCAGGTCATCTGCACGGTGCTCGCCCACGACGGCGAGACGGATCCCGACATCGTGGCGATGATCGGCGCCTCGGCGGCGCTGACCATCAGCGGCATCCCCTTCCTCGGCCCCATCGGCGCCTGCCGGGTCGGCTACATCGACGGCGAGTTCGTGCTCAACCCCACCATCGACCAGGTCAAGAACGTCTCCAAGCTGGATCTCGTGGTGGCGGGCACCCGTGACGCCGTCACGATGGTCGAATCCGAGGCGCACGAGCTGCCCGAGGAGACCATGCTGGCCGCGGTGATGTTCGGCCACCGCGCCTTCCAGCCGGTCATCGATCTCATCCTCGAGCTCGCCCAGGAGGCGGCCAGGGAACCTTGGCCGCTGGAGACGCCCGACTACGGCGATCTCTACGAGCAGCTCGCCGCGCGCTTCCGCGACGCCGTGGCCGAGGCCTACGAGGAGCCGCAGAAGAAGGCCCGCCACGACCGCATCCAGCAGATCCGCTACGAGGCCATCGCCGAGCTCGCCGGCGACGACCTCGAGAAGGCGGCGGCGGTGGCGGAGCTCTTCAAGAAGCTCGAGAAGGACGTGGTGCGCGGGCGCATCCTCGACACCGGCCGGCGCATCGGCGGCCGCGGCCTCGAGGACATCCGCCCGATCAGCGCCGAGGTGGGCGTGCTGCCCCGTGTGCACGGCAGCGCGCTCTTCACCCGCGGCGAGACCCAGGCGCTGGTGGTGGTGACGCTCGGCACCGGCCAGGACGAGCAGATCATCGACGCCCTCGAGGGCGATCTGCGCGAGCACTACCTGCTCCACTACAACTTCCCGCCCTATTCCGTGGGCGAGGTGGGGCGCATGGGCCCGCCCGGGCGGCGCGAGATCGGCCACGGCAAGCTCGCCTGGCGCGCCACCCATCCGCTGCTGCCGCCCAAGGACCAGTTTCCCTACACCATCCGCGTGGTCTCGGAGATCACCGAGTCCAACGGCTCCAGCTCCATGGCCACGGTGTGCGGCGCCTCGCTGGCGCTCATGGACGCGGGCGTGCCCATCCGCCGTCCGGTGGCGGGCATCGCCATGGGACTGATCAAGGAGGGCGAGCGCTACGCGGTGCTCTCCGACATCCTCGGTGACGAGGACCACCTCGGCGACATGGACTTCAAGGTGGCCGGCACCGAGGTGGGCATCACCGCCCTGCAGATGGACATCAAGATCGCCGGCATCACCGAGGAGATCATGCGCGACGCCCTGCTGCAGGCGCGGCGCGGGCGCATGCACATCCTCGGCGAGATGGCCAAGGCGCTCGGCATGCCGCGGCCGGAGATGCGCGAGACGGTGCCGCGCATCACCGTGATCCACATCCCGCAGGACAAGATCGGCATGGTGATCGGCCCCGGCGGCAAGACCATCCGCGAGATCACCGAGCGCACCGGCACCCGCATCGACATCGAGGACGACGGCACGGTGCGCATCGCCTCGGTGGAAGCGGAAGGGGCGAAGAAGGCGGCCGAGTGGATCCTGTCCATGACCGCCACGCCCGAGCCGGGGAAGATCTACGAGGGCACGGTGACGCGCCTCGCCGACTTCGGCGCCTTCGTCAAGCTGTGGGGCAACTACGAGGGCCTGGTCCACATCTCCGAACTGGCGGACCGCCGCGTCGACAAGGTCTCCGACGTGGTCGAGCCCGGTGATGTGGTGAAGGTCAAGGTCCTCGAATACGACGACCGCACCGGCAAGATCCGCCTCAGCATGCGCGCGGTGGACCAGGCCACCGGCGAGGAGCGGACGGTGGAGCGGCGCGAGCGCGAGCCGCGCGGCGAACCGCGCGGGGAAACCCGTGGTCAGCCGGCCGGGGGACGGCGTCGGCGCACGGGCTGAGGTGCGCACGGCGCAGCTCCACGCGCGGAGAGCGGGCGCGGTCACCGAGACGGTGGCGGCGCCCGCGCGCATTTCCCGAAGGGGCGCACCGGCGGAAGGGACGGTGCAGCGGGAGAAGCCATGACGATCGTCGTCGAGCCGATGATGCTCTCGGGCCGCGAGGTCTGGCCGCTGGTGGAGGGCGGCAAGGGCGTGGCGGTGACCAACGGCCGCAGTGCCGGTGCCTGGGCGCGCGCGGGCGGCGTGGGGACCTTTTCCGGGGTCAACGCCGACGTGGTGGACGACAACGGCGAGTACGTGCCCCTCGTCTTCCGCGGCCGTGACCGCCGCGAGCGGCACGAGGAGCTCGTCGCCTACTCCATCCGCGGCGCCATCAGCCAGGCGCGCATCGCCCGCGAGGTGAGCGGCGGCGAGGGCCGCATCCACATGAACGTGCTGTGGGAGATGGCGGCCTGCGAGCGCGTGCTGGTGGGCGTGCTGGAGGGCGCGAAGGGGCTCGTCCACGGCGTCACCTGCGGCGCCGGCATGCCCTATCGCCTCGCCGAGATCTGTGCCCGCTTCGGCGTCTACTACTACCCGATCGTCTCCTCGGCGCGGGCCTTCCGGGCGCTGTGGAAGCGTTCCTACCACCGCTTCCGCGAATGGCTCGGCGCGGTCGTCTACGAGGATCCCTGGCGGGCCGGCGGCCACAACGGCATCTCCAACGCCGAGGATCCGACGAAGCCGGAGGATCCCTATCCCCGCGTGAAGGCGATCCGCGACTTCCTGCGCGAGGTGGGGCTGCCGGATCTGCCCATCGTCATGGCCGGCGGCGTGTGGCGGCTCGACGAGTGGAAGGACTGGATCGGCAATCCCGAGCTCGGCCCCATCGCCTTCCAGTTCGGCACCCGTCCGCTGCTGACCGTCGAGAGTCCCATCCCCGAACAGTGGAAGCGGCGGCTTCTGGAGCTGAAGCCGGGAGACGTGGCGCTGCACCGCTTCAGCCCGACGGGCTTCTATTCCTCGGCGGTGAAGAACGCCTTCCTGCGCGAGCTCTACGAGCGCTCCGAGCGCCAGGTGCCCTTCCGCGAGGAGGCGGAGCCGGAGGAGGGCTTCACCGAATTCCTCGGGATGGGCCGGCCCGGCCGCGGCGTGTGGCTGAAGCCGGAAGACCTGCGCCGGGTGGAGCGCTGGCGCGCCGACGGTTTCACCCAGCCCATGCGCACCCCGGATTGCACCCTGATCTTCGTCACGCCGGAAAAGGCCCGGGAGATCCGCCGCGACCAGGCCGAATGCATGGGCTGCCTGTCGCACTGCATGTTCAGCGGCTGGAAGCACAGCGAACCCTGGACCACCGGCCGCCATCCGGATCCGCGCAGCTTCTGCATCCAGAAGACGCTGCAGAACATCGCCCACGGCCGCGGCGACGTCGACCACGAGCTGATGTTCGCCGGCCAC
>BEIP01000052.1 GCA_002898955.1 bacterium HR39
GGCCGGCGACGCTGGAAGCCGCCTGCCTGCTGGATGCGGAGCTCCGCCTGCGCACCTGTTCCCGTCTCGTCCTCCAGGGTGGCCCCGGCCGCTTCGAGGGGCGGCTCGTGCGCGATCCGGCATCCGGGACCCCGCATCTCGCCGGCCGGCTCGACCGGCTGGAGGCCGATCCCTGGCTCGATCTCCCCCCGGATGCGCGCACCGCCTGGGTGCGCCAGCTCGCGCCGCTCTCCTTCGAACTCGAGGTGGAGCACTTAACCCTTGGCGGTCTCTACGCCGGCCGGGTGACGGCGCGGGGTGGGCTCGCGGCGGACGGGCAACTGGCGCTGGACGGGGTGCGCGCCGACGAGGTGGCGGGCGGCCGCGCCGTGCTCTCGGGCGAAGTGGACGTGCGGGACCGGCGGCTGCGGATCGCGGGGCAGGCCGGGGTGCCGGTCCCCGCACGGCTGTGGCGCATGCTGGCCGGCGAGCCGCCGTCCTGGCTCGGGCTGTTCGACGCCACCACGCTGGACTTCGATCACGCACGGGACGGGGACGTCCGCACGCTGCGGCTGCGCGCGCGGACCGAAGACCTCACGCTGAGCCTCGAAACGCAGGAGGCGCCGCAACGCCGGATCCTTGCGCTCGCCCTCGAAGCCCCCGCGACGGAGGCGCTGCTGCTACGTCTCGGCGTGCCGCCGGGCCGGCCGGAGGCGTGGCGCACGCCCCTTCGCGCGAGCTGGCGGGAGGAGCGGGACGCGGAGGGCCTCGTGCGGCTCAACGCCGGGATCTCGGGCCCCCTCGCGCCGCTGCGCCTCGCCCTCGCACGGCGTGCGGACGGCACTCTCTCCGGCAGCCTCGACGGCGACGCCCTGCCCCCGCTTTCCGTCCTCGAGACCCTTTGGACGGCCGCCGCACGCCTCCTGCCCCTTCCGCCCGCACCGCCCACCACCTGGCCGGGGGCGTGGCCGGAAGTCCGGTTCGATCCGCGCACCCTTGCGGCCCTGCCGCGACTGGAGGTGGCCGTGCGCCTCGGTGGAGGGCTGCGCGCCCGGCTGCTCGCGCGCGAGGGGGCCCTCGCCGTGGAGGACCTGCGCCTTGCCGCCGCCGACGTGGATCTGACCGGCGGGGTGCGGATCGGGACGGCCGATGGGGCCGTGACGGCCGCATCCACCCTCGCCGTGCGGGTCGGTCGCATCCGCGACCTGCCCCGCCTCGCCCGCCTGTTCCAGCGGGTGGACGGCGGGCTGGAGCTGGAGGCGGAGCTGCGCACGCGCGGTGCGAGCCTCCCGGCCCTCGTCGCGGGACTGACGGGAGAGGCCCGCATCGCGCTGGCGCGCGGGCGGCTGCGCGATCTCGCCTACGATCCGGCCAGCCGCACCTTCCGCCCCTCGCCGGGCGAAGCGCTCACCCTCGGCCCGATCGAGGCGTCCTGCACGCTCGCGGGCGGCATCGCCCGCTGCCGCGCACCGCTCGTCGCCCTGGGCGAGGCCGGCAGCTTCGACCTCGCGGCGGAGATCGACCTCGCCGCGTTCGCCGCGCACCTGCGTCTGGTGCCGGCGGGTGGCGGGCGGGAGCTGGTCCTCTCCGGCCCGCTCGGGGCGCTCGCACCCGCCTCCGCCCGCCGGGCTCAGTCCGAGGGCCCCAGCATCTTCTCGGGCCGGACGATGGCGTCGAACTCCCCGGCGGTGAGATAGCCGAGCCGCACCGCCGCCTCCTTGAGCGTGAGGTTCTCGGCGTAGGCCTTCTTCGCGATCTCCGCCGCGCGGTCGTAGCCGATGTGCGGGGTGAGCGCGGTCACCAGCATGAGGCTGCGCTCCACGTAGTCGCGCAGGCGCCTCGCATCGGCCTCGATCCCCACCACGCAGCGGTCGGTGAAGGAGCGGATCGCATCGGCCAGCAGGCGGATCGACTGCAGCACCGAATAGGCTATGACCGGCTTGTAGACGTTGAGCTCCAGGTGTCCCGAGGCGCCGGCGAAGGTCACGGCCGTGTGGTTGCCCATCACCCGCACGCAGACCATGGTGAGCGCCTCGGCCTGGGTCGGATTGACCTTGCCGGGCATGATGGAACTGCCCGGCTCGTTGGCGGGAAGACGGATCTCGGCCAGCCCGCAGCGCGGCCCCGAGGCGAGCAGGCGGATGTCGTTGGCGATCTTGTGGAAGGAGCAGGCGATCACGTTGAGCGCGCCCGAGAGCTCGACCATGGCGTCGTGGGCGGCGAGGGCCTCGAACTTGTTGGGGGCGCTGGTGAACGGCAGGCCCGTCCACGCGGCGAGCTTCGCCACCACCCTCTCGCCGAAGCCCCTCTTCGTGTTGAGCCCCGTGCCCACCGCCGTGCCACCCTGGGCGAGCTCGCACAGCCGCGGCAACGCCGCGCGCAGCCGATCGAGCGCACAGGCCGTCTGCTGCACGTAGGCCGAGAATTCCTGGCCGAGGGTCATCGGCACCGCGTCCATGAGATGGGTGCGGCCGATCTTGATCAGCCCGGAAAAGGCGTCGGCCTTGGCGGCGAGCTCGGCCAGCGCGTGCTCGAGCGCGGGAATCAGCCGCTCGTGCACCTCGCGCGCCGCCGCCACGTGCATGGCGGTGGGAAAGGTGTCGTTGGAGGACTGGCCGCGGTTGACGTGGTCGTTGGGATGGACCGGCTCCCTGCTCCCGAGCGGCGCGCCGAGCAGCTCGTTGGCCCGGTTCGCGATGACCTCGTTGGCGTTCATGTTGGTCTGGGTGCCGGAGCCGGTCTGCCAGACGGAGAGCGGGAAGTGGTCGTCGAAGCGCCCCTCGGCGACCTCGCGCGCGGCCCTGGCGATGGCCTCGCCGATCCGCCGGTCCAGCACGCCCAGTTCCATGTTGGCCTCGGCGCAGGCGAGCTTGACCAGCCCCAGCGCCCGCACCAGCGGCACCGGCATGCGCTCCTCGCCGATGGGGAAGTTCTCGAGCGCCCGCTGGGTCTGGGCGCCCCAGTAGCGGTCGGCCGGGACCCGGACCGGCCCCAGCGTGTCCGTCTCGATGCGATGGCCCGCCATCTCGCTCACGCCTCTCCTCCGTGCAACCGTTCGCGCGCCCCGCGATGCGGTTGACGGGCGATCCCCGTCCGCGCACGATGCATCCTGCAACAGAACAGTCGGGGAGCGGAAGATGCAGCGACGGATCGTCCCCCACATCGTCTCCGGCCCGCGCGAGGTGGCGCGGATCGGGCCCTCGGCCGCGGTGAGCGAGGCGGCGCGCCGCATGCGCGAGCGCCACGTGGCCGCCCTGCTGGTGATGGAGGACGGGCGCCTCGTGGGCATCGTCACCGAGCGCGACATCGTCTACCGGGTGGTGGCGGAGGAGCGCGATGCGCGCGCGGTGACGGTGCGGGAGATCATGACGCCCGATCCGGTCACGGCCCGACCGGACGAGCGGGCGATCGACGCCCTCGACAAGATGCGCGCCGGCCATTTCCGCCACCTGCCCGTGGTGGGCGAGGACGGCCGCGTGATCGCCGTGGTCTCCATCCGCGACCTCCACGAGGCGGTGCGCGAGAGCCTCGAGGAGGAGCTGCACGAGGCCGAGAGCTACATCCACGGCGAACCCTACGGACTCGCCGGCTAGATCCCGGCGCGGGCCGCCTCTTCCGGCGTGAGGGCCCGCACCGAGAGGGCGTGCACGCGCCCGGCCAGCAGGTCCGCGAGCAGTCCGTGGATGCGGCGCTGGCGCTCGATGCGGGATACGCCCTCGAAGGCGGCGCTCACGATCAGCAACGAGAAGTGCGTCTCGCCGCCCTCGCGCCAGCCGGCGTGGCCGCGGTGGCGCTCCGATTCGTCGACGATCTCCAGCCGCTGGGGGGCAAAGGCATCCTCGAGACGGCGGCGGATCTCGGCGGCGACGGTTCCTTCCGACATGGCCGGTGCCGTCCTCCTCCGCGAACGGGAGGGGCGCCCGGCGGGCGCCCCTTTCCGCACGTCAGTGGATGTCCGCCCAGAGCTTGCGCTTGTAGGCGTAGAACAGACCCGTCAGCACCAGCACGAAGAGCATGTACTTGATGCCGGTGCGCTTGCGCTCCTCCATGGTGGGCTCGGACAGCCAGGTGAGGAACTGGGTCACGTCCGAGGCCATCTGTTCCACCGTGGCCGGCGTGCCGTCGGGATACTCCACCAGCCCCTCGGAGAGCGGCGGCGGCATGGCGATCCAGTGGCCGGGGAAGTAGCGGTTCCAGTACATCCCCTCGCGCGGCGGCTGCTCGCCGGCCGGGGGCTCCTCGTAACCGGTCAGCAGCGCGTGGATGTAGTCCTCGTGACCGGCGCGCGCCTTGACGATCAGCGACAGATCGGGCGGCAGCGCGCCGTTGTTGGAAGCCCGCGCAGCCTGTTCGTTGGGGTACGGCGGCGGGAAGCGGTCCGACGGGAGCGCCGGACGCTCGAAGGGCTCGCCGGCATCGTCGCAGCAGTCCTGCACCGTGTACTCCGCGGCGAGGGCCTTGATGGTGTCGGGATCGAGCCCGATGCCCTCGAGGTCGCGGAAGCGCAGGTACCTGGCCGAATGGCAGCCGGAGCAGACCTCCTTGAACACCAGGAAGCCCCGCTGCAGCGCCGCCCGGTCGTAGCGGCCGAAGATGCCCTCGTGCGGCCAGCTGCGCGCCGGCGGTTCCTCCGCCTCGGCGGCGAGGACGGCGGCCGGCAGGCCGGCGACGGCCAGTGCCAGTGCGATGCGGGTGAGGACGGTGCGGACCATGGCTCCCTCCTCCTCAACGCGAGCTCGGGGCGGCACCGCCGGCGAGCACCGGCTCGTCGAGGCTCTTGGGCAGCGGCAGCGGCCGCTCCACCTTGCCGAGGATCGGCAGGATGACGAGGAAGTGCAGGAAGTAGTAGGCCGTGGCGATCTGGGCGACCGTCAGGTACCAGCCCTCGGGCGGATGGGCGCCGCAGTAGCCCAGCACCAGCACGTCCAGCACGAGGATCCAGAAGAACTGCCTGTAGATCGGCCGGAAGCGGGCGCTGCGCACCGGCGAGGTGTCGAGCCACGGCAGCAGGAACAGGACGAAGATCGAGGCGAACATGGCGATGACGCCGCCCAGCTTCGCCGGAATGATCCAGAGGATGTCGAAGTTGATCGCCCGCAGGATGGCGTAGAAGGGCAGGAAGTACCATTCCGGCACGATGTGGGCGGGCGTCTGCAGCGGGTTGGCCGGCTCGAAGTTCACCGGCTCGATGAAGGCGTTGGGCGCGAAGAACACGAAGAAGCCGTACACCAGCAGGAACACGCCCAGCCCGAACATGTCCTTGATGGTGTAGTAGGGATGGAAGGGGATCTTGTCCTTCTTCGTGAGGTCGATGCCGAGCGGATTGTTGGAACCCACTTGGTGCAGGGCGAGGATGTGCAGGAACACCAGCGCGAAGATGACGAAGGGCAGCAGGTAGTGCAGGCTGAAGAAGCGCTGCAGCGTCGGATTGGCGACCGTGAAGCCGCCCCACAGCCAGGTGACGATGGTCTCGCCCACCAGCGGGATGGCGGAGAACAGGTTGGTGATGACCGTCGCCGCCCAGTAGCTCATGTTGCCCCAGGGCAGCACGTAGCCCATGAAGGCGGTGGCCATCATCACGATGACGATCACCACGCCGATCATCCACAGCAGCTCGCGCGGCGCCTTGTAGGATCCGTAGTAGAGGCCGCGGAAGATGTGGATGTAGACCACCGCGAAGAACATCGACGCGCCGTTGGCGTGGAGGTAGCGCAGCAGCCAGCCCCAGTTCACGTCGCGCATGATGTAGCCCTCGACGGAGTCGAAGGCCATGGAGGCGTGGGGCGTGTAGTGCATCACCAGCACGATGCCGGTGACGATCTGGATGGTGAGCATGATCCCGGCGAGCGAGCCGAAGTTCCACCAGTAGTTGAGGTTCTTCGGCGCCGGGTAGACGACGAGCTCGTTGTAGGCCCAGGTGAGGATCGGCAGGCGCTCGTCGATCCACTTCGCCACGCCGCGCAGGGGCGGCTGCACGAATTCGCGGTTCATCCTCGCGCTCCCCTTCGGATCGGCCCCGCGTGGTGTCGCATCAGCCGATGCGCACGAGCGTGTCGGTCTGGAAGGTGTAGGGCGGCACCTCGAGATTGCGCGGTGCCGGTCCCTTGCGGATGCGGCCGGCGGTGTCGTAGTGCGAGCCGTGGCACGGGCAGAACCAGCCGCCCCACTCGCCGCGCGGTTCGCCCGTCCGGTTGCCGAGCGGCACGCAGCCCAGATGCGTGCAGATGCCGACCACGATCAGCCATTCGGGGCGCGGCGCACGCTCCTCGTCCGGTTCGGGATCGCGCAGCTCGTCCAGCCTCACCTGCCGCGCCGCCTCGATCTCCTGCTGCGTGCGGTGCGCCACGAACACCGGCTTGCCGCGCCACATGATCGTGACCCGCTGGCCTTCCTGGATGGGCTCGAGGTCGAGCTCGGTGGAGGCGGTGGCCAGCACTTCCATGGAGGGATTCAGGCTGTCGACGAACGGCCACAGGGCCACGAGCGTGCCCACGCCGAGGGTGGCCCAGGAGACCAGTTCGAGGAAGTCGCGCCGGGTCCCCTCGCCGGCGCCGCCGTGGGACGACGTCTGCGCCATCGTGCCATCCCCTCGGTTGGATCGGTTCGAAGACCGCGCGGACCCTAGAGCCGCGCCCTGCGGCACACAAGATGAACCGTTGCCGCAGCGCAAAAGCGCGGGAGGACGCCGCAGACGTGCCACACGACCTGCGCATCGCCCTCTTCCAGCCGGACCTCGCGCCGAACTTCGGGGCCATGCTGCGCCTCGCCGCCTGCTTCGGCGCGGTGGTGGAGGTGATCGAGCCCTGCGGCTTCCCCCTCGACGACCGGCGCATCCGCCGCACCGGCATGGACTATCTGCGCCATGCCGTCTGGCACCGCCACACGGACTGGGCCGCCTTCGACGCGTGGCGGCGGGGCGAGGGGCGGCGGCTCGTGGCGCTGAGCCGGCACGCCACCCTGCCGTATCACCGCTTCGCCTTCCGGCCGGACGACGTGCTGCTGCTCGGGCGCGAGAGTGCCGGCCTGCCAACGGAGGTGCTGGCCGCGGCGGATCACGCGCTCACCATCCCGCTGCGCCCCGAGGTGCGCTCCTTGAACGTCGTCACGGCCGCTGCCATCGTCCTCGCCGAGGCCCTGCGCCAGCTCGGAGTGCTCGATGAACTCGCCCGCTCCTGAGGCCGAAGCCGAGAAGGAACGCGCCCGCACCTGGTTCGAGAGCCTGAGGGACCGCATCTGCGCCGCCTTCGAGGCGCTCGAGGACGCCTACCGCGGCCCCGGCGCCGACGAGCTGCCGCCCGGGCGCTTCGAGCGCAAGGCGTGGCAGCGGCCCGGCGGTGGAGGCGGCGTGATGGCCATCATGCGCGGGCGCGTGTTCGAGAAGGTGGGGGTGAACGTCTCCACCGTCTTCGGCGAGTTCGCGCCCGAATTCGCGAAGGAGATCCCCGGCGCCGAGGAGGATCCGCGCTTCTGGGCGAGCGGCATCTCGCTGGTCGCGCACCCGCGCAATCCGCACGTGCCGCCCGCCCACATGAACACCCGCCACATCCGCACCACCCGCGCCTGGTTCGGCGGCGGCGCCGACCTCAACCCCATCTTCCCGATCGGGGAGGACACGCGCGACTTCCACGCGGCGCTGAAGGCCGCCTGTGACGCCTTCGATCCGGAGTGGTATCCGCGCTTTGCCAAGTGGTGCGACGATTACTTCTGGATCCGCCACCGCAACGAGCCGCGGGGCGTGGGCGG
>BEIP01000053.1 GCA_002898955.1 bacterium HR39
TCCTTCTCCTCCTCCTCGCCCTCGCTCAGGCCCTTCTTGAAGTTGCGGATGCCCTTGGCGAGATCGCCCATCACGTTCGGCAGCTTGCCGGCACCGAAGATGATGAGCACGATCAGGAGGATGAGGACGACCTGCCAGATGCCGATGCTCATGCGTTCCCTCGCTGCGCTGTGCGGCGCCCTCCCGCGCCCGATGGGCGAGCTAGCGGGAGCCTGCCCGAATTCAACGCCCCGCGCAACGGGCCGCGGGAGCCGGCCGCACCGGGTCCCCCGCCCCCGTCAATCGATCAGGTGCACGGTGCTGGCCTGCGGGCCGAAGGGGCTCTCGTTCTCGGCCACGTGGACCCGCACCCGGCTGCCCACCTCGAGCCGGTCGAAGGCGCCGTTCACCACCGCGTTGCGGTGGAAGTAGATCTCCCGGCCGTCGTCCAGCGCGATGAAGCCGTAGCCCTGGTCGCGGAACAGGCGGATGACCCGGCCCTCCGGCGGCGCCACGTGGGTCTTCACCTCGCCGCGCAGTCTGTCCTTGTACTTCTCCAGCTCGCGCCGGGCGGCGCGGAAGGCCTCGCGCAGGGCGTAACGGAAGTCCTCGCGGGCCGGATCTCCCTTCTGGTTCCGGTCGACGACGATCTCCTTGCCCGGAACGTGGATGAAGATGCGAATGCGGAAATTGTTGCCCTGGATTTGCTTGTCCGTGTCCGCATCCACCACCACGCGGGCGGAGATGATGTTGGGAAACATCTTTTCGAGGTCCGCCATCTTCTCGCGGATGCGCTGCTCGATCCAGTCGGACTTGGGGACCTCGTGGAAACGGATCTCGAGGGGTGTCTGCATCGTTCTCCTCGCTCGTCTCAACCCTTGATCACGATCATCGGCCGCAGATGCGCCACCCGCCGGGCGAGGCCGGCCCGTTCCGCCGCCTCCACCACCGCGTCCACGTCCTTGTAGGCCTGCGGGGCCTCCTCGGCGACGCCGCGCATCGACACGCTGCGCACGGTGATGCCGCGCTCGCGCAGCTCCTGCACGATGCGCTCGCCCCGGAAGGTCTTGACCGCCTCGGCGCGGCTGATGGCGCGTCCCGCCCCGTGCACCGCCGAGGCGAAGGCGCGCTCGCCGTCGGGCTTCGTCCCCGCCAGCACCCACGAACCGGTGCCCATGCTGCCGCCGATCAGCACCGGCTGGCCCCACGGCCGCAGCGGCTCGGGGATGTCGGGATGGCCCGGCGGGAAGGCCCGGGTCGCCCCCTTGCGGTGGACGAAGAGGCGGCGCCGGCGGCCCTGCACCTCGTGGACTTCCTCCTTGCAGGTGTTGTGCGAGACGTCGTAGAGAAGCGGCAGGCGGATGCCGGGGAAGAACCGGCGGAACACCTCGCGCGCCAGATGCGCCACGATCTGCCGGTTGGCAAGGGCGCAGTTGATGCCGGCCCGCATGGCGCCGAGATAGCGCCGCCCCAGCTCCGAGCGGATCGGCGCGCAGGCGAGCTCGCGATCGGGCAGCTCGATGCCGTGGCGGGCGGCGGCGAGTGCCATCTCCCGCAGATAGTCGGTGCCGATCTGGTGTCCGAGCCCGCGCGAGCCGCAGTGGACGGTCACCACCACCTCGCCCTCGCGCAGGCCGAAGGCACCGGCGGTCTCGGGATCGCAGACCCGGTCCACCACCTGCACCTCGAGGTAGTGGTTGCCCGAGCCCAGCGTGCCCATCTCCTCGCGCTGGCGCTCCCCGGCCCGGCGCGAGACGGCGTCCGGCTCGGCTCCCTTCATGCAGCCGTGTTCCTCGATGCGCTCGAGGTCCTCCGGCTCGCCCCAGCCCTGCGAGACCGCCCAGGCGGCGCCGCCCGCCAGCATGGCGTCCATCTGCCGGTCGGTGAGCCGGATCCTGCCACGCCGTCCGAGCCCGGCCGGCACGGTGCGGAACAGCTCGTCGGCGAGCCGGTCGCGGATGCGCTCCACCGTCTTCCGGTCGAGGCCGGTCAGGTGCGTGCGCACGCCGCAGGAGATGTCGAAGCCGACGCCCCCGGCCGAGACCACCCCGCCCTCGTCCGGGTCGAAGGCCGCCACGCCGCCGATGGGAAAGCCGTAGCCCCAGTGGGCGTCGGGCATGGCGTAGGCCGCCTCGACGATGCCCGGCAGGGTGGCCACGTTGCACAGCTGTTCCAGCACCTTGTCGTCCATCTCGCGCAGGAGCGGCTCGGTGGCGTGGATCACCGCCGGCACCCGCATGCGCCCCTGCGCGGGAAAGCGCCAGGTGGTGGCGTCGATCCGTTCGAACTGCCGCGGATCCATGGCGTCCGCCGCCCCCTCACACGTCCACCACGCACTGCGCGACCCACCGTCCGTCCGCCTCCCGCCGCACGGCGAGCTCGGTCATGGTGGCGGCCTTGGGCTCGACGGCCGGACGGTGGCGCTCCGGGTCGACCCGCTCGCCCCAGACGGTGGCCGAGAGCCGGTGGTCCTCGATGCGCACGTCGAAGCGCGAGAACAGCATGTTCAGCGTGGCCATGTGCCAGATCAGCGCGTTCAGCCAGTCCACCAGCAGCAGTTCGTCGTCCGGCGCCTCGCAGTGGATCACCACCGGCGCGAGCGGCCGCACCCGCGCGGGATCGGTGACCACCGCGGTCAGCGCGAGGGCGGCCCGGGCGAAGGCACGCGCGCGGTCCGGGCCCCATCCCCGGACGCCCACGTCGGCCCCGTGTTCGAACAGCTCACAGCCTTCCCGCGGCCGTCTCCCGCCCTGCGCGCCCACGGTCCGGTCCTCCGCTCCACGCCTCCATGTGGGCACGCGGCCACCGCCCTTCAAAGGCACCGGTCCGGGCGCTCGCGGCGCCCTCCACGGAAAGGAAGGGCCCGGCCACGGGGGCCGGGCGAGCTGCGGGAAGGGATGCAGGATACGGGAAGGGAAGGGAGCCGCCCCACCGGCCGGGCAGGCGGAGGACAGCCGGCCGGCGGGGGCGGCGGGAGGCCGGCGGTGCCAAAGGTCCGGGCCCGCCGCCTCCCCTCGCGTCCCGAACCTGGCTCGCCCGGGCTCCGAAGTGAAATAGATCGTGGCGACGGAGACCATCAGCGGGGCTTATCGCGACCCGTGAGCGCCCTCCCCACCCTGCGCGAGCTGGAGTACGTGGTGGCGGTGGCCGAGGAGGGCCACTTCGGCCGCGCCGCCGCCCGCTGCCACGTCTCGCAGCCGGCCCTCTCCATGCAGATCCGCCGGCTCGAAGAGCGCCTCGGCGTGGTGCTGTTCGAGCGCACCCCGCGGCGGGTGCGGCCCACCCCGCAGGGCGAGCGGCTGGTGGCCCAGGCGCGGCGGGTGCTGGAGGAGGCCCGGCGCTTCGCCGCCCTCGCCCGCGACGCCGACGCCCTCTCGGGGCCGGTGCGCATCGGCGCCATCGAGACCCTCGGACCCTACTACCTGCCCCACGTGCTGCTGCCGCTCGCCGAGCGCTTCCCCGGCCTGCGGCCGGTGCTGCACGAGGGCCGCACGGCGCGGCTGGTGCGGCTGCTGCTCGACGGCGAGCTGGACGTGGTGCTGCTCTCGCCGCCGGCCGGACGCGAGGGCGTGGAGCTGTTCCCGCTCTTCTTCGAGCCCTTCGTGCTGCTCTGCCGGCGCGACGATCCGCTCGCCGCCCGGTCCCGCCCCACCCTCGCCGGCCTCGCCGGCGAGCGCCTGCTGCTGCTCGAGGAGGGCCACTGCCTGCGCGACCAGGCCCTCGCCCTGTGCGCCGCGCCGGCCCTCGGCACGGTCCACGCCACCTCGATCGAGACCCTGCGGCAGATGGTGGCCGCCGGTCTCGGCCACACCCTGCTGCCGCGTCTGGCCGTGGACGACCGCCACCCGCTCGCCGCGGTGCTGCACTGGGCGCCACTGGACGATCCCGAGGCGGGGCGCGATATCGCCCTCGCCTGGCGGACGAGCGATCCGCGCGATTGCGACTGGCGCGTGCTGGCACGCTTCCTGTGCGCGCGGCGTCCGCCCGGTACGCTGCCGCCCCGCAGAAGGGGCGGCCGCCCGAGCGGGGAGGCCGGATGATGCGCATCGCCGTGATCGGGACCGGCGGCGTCGGCGGCTATTTCGGAGCCCGCCTCGCCCAGGCCGGCTGCGAGGTCCACTTCGCCGCCCGCGGCGGGCACGCGGCGGCGATCCGCGAGCGCGGTCTCTCCGTCCGCTCGCCGCTCGGGGACGTGCACGTCCATCCCGCCCGCCTGCTGGAGCCGGGGGCGGGGCCCTTCGACGTGGTGCTGGTGGCGGTCAAGCTCTACGACCTCGGGGAGGCCGCCCGCGGCCTCGCGCCATGGGTGGGCCAGCAGACGGCGGTGGTCACCCTGCAGAACGGCGTCGAGGCCACGCAGGTGGTGGCCCGCTTCGTGCCGCCCGCGCAGGTCTTCCCCGGCGTGGCGGCCATCAGCTCCTGGATCGCCGCACCGGGCGTGATCGAGCACGGCAACCGCCTCGCCCGCATCCGCTTCGGGGCGCCCGACGGTCGCCCGGTGCCTCAGCTCGCGGGGCTGGAGGAGGCCTTCCGGCGGGTCGGCGTCGACGGTGCGGTCGATCCCGACATCACCGCGGCGCTGTGGCGCAAGTTCGTCTTCCTCGCGCCCTTCTCGGCGGTCACCGCGGCGGCGCGTGCGCGCATCGGCGCGGTGCGCGCGGATCCGCGGCTGTGGGCCGACTTCCGCGCCATGGTCGGGGAGGCGCTGGCGCTCGCCCGTGCCCGCGGCGTCGACCTCGGTCCGGAGGCGCTGGAGCGGGTGCTCGCGTTCACCGCGGAGCTGCCCGCCGACATGCCCTCCTCCATGCTGGTGGACCTGGAGCGCGGCCGGCGCCTCGAGGTGGACGGGCTCGTCGGTGCGGTGGTACGTCTCGCGCGCGAGGCCGGGATCGAGGTGCCGGTGAGCGCCCGCTACCATGCCCGGCTCGCGCCCTTCGCGGCGGGCGCACCGGCCGGCGCCGGCGGGTGAGCGGACGGAGAGGACCATGTACCGGACCCTTCTCGTGCATCTGGACGAGGACGAGGGACTCGAGGCCCGCCTCGGGACGGCGCGCGGGCTGGCCGAGCGCTTCGCGGCGCGCGTGCTCGGCGTGCACGTGGCGCCGCTCCCCGTCCTGCCGGTCGGCTACGGCGAGGCGGCGGCCTATGTGGGGCCGGAGTTCGTCGAGGCCCAGCGCGAGGCGGCGCGCGAGCGGGGGGCGCGGCTCGAGGCCCGGCTGCGGGAGGCCCTCTCCGGCATTCCCGGCGAGGTCGGTTTCCTGCTGCTCGAGGGCGAACCGCGCTTCGTGCTGCCCGAGTGCGCGCGCATGGCCGATCTCGCCCTCACCTCGCAGAGCGGCCTCTCCGCCCTCGAGGCCATCGAGCCCGACGTCCCCGAACATCTCGCCACCGACGGCGGCGGGCCGGTGCTGGTGCTGCCGCGCACGGGCTGGCGCGATGGCGTCGGCCGCCGGGTGCTGGTGGGCTGGAACGGCTCGAAGCAGGCGGCGCGGGCCATGGCGGACGCCCTGCCGTTCCTGCGCGGCGCCGAGAAGGTGTGGCTGGTCGCCATCGGCGAGGACCCGACGGCGGCGGGGCTGGAGGACGCGGCCGCGCGGCTGCGCGCCCACGGGGTGGAGCCCGTGAGCGAGCGGCACGAGCCCCGGGGCAACGCCGGCGCCCAGCTCCTCGACCTCGCCGGACGCCACGGCGCGGACCTGCTGGTGATGGGCGCCTACGGCCACTCGCGGCTGCGCGAGCTGGTGCTCGGGGGCGCCACCCGCCACGTCCTCACCCACGCCGAGCTGCCGGTTATGCTGAGCAGCTGAACGCCATGGAGCGGTACGAGCTCGAACACCGCATCCGCACCCAGTACGCCCGCGAGGGCCTGGCCGCACGCCTGCTCGAGGCGCTGCGGGCGCGCGGCAGGGACCCCGGGCGCCTCTCGCCCGAGGATCTGGCCGGCTTCGAGGACATGCACGCCGGCGGCCGTGCCGCCACCGAGTCGGTGGCGGCGCTGCTCGCGCCGAAGCCGGGATCGCTGGTGCTGGACGTGGGCAGCGGGCTCGGCGGACCGGCGCGCTATGTGGCCCGCACCTTCGACTGCCGCGTGGTCGGCGTCGACATCACCCCCGAGCTGGTGGAGGCGGCGCGGGTGCTCACCGAGCGCGTCGGCCTCGCCGACCGGGTGGAATTCCGCGTGGCGAGCGCGCTGGATCTCCCCTTCGAGAGCCGCAGCTTCGACGCCGCCTTCACGATCCACGTCGGCATGAACATCGCCGACAAGGAACGCTTCTACTGCGAGATCGGCCGGGTGCTGAAGCCGGATACCTGGCTCGTGATCTACGACCTGTTCCACATGGGCGGCGAAATCGACTATCCGATGCCCTGGGCCGAGGACGAGAGCGCCAGCTTCCTGCTGCGGCCCGACGAGCTCGACCGGCTGCTCACCCGTCTCGGCTACGAGGTGGTGTCCATCCGCAACCGCACCCGTGCGGCCGCCGAGGCCATGCGCGAGAGCGCCCGGCGCGCGGCCCGCACCGGGCGGGACGAGGAGGCGGGGTCGCCGCCGCTGGTGATGGGTCCGCACTGGCGCGAGAAGGTGGCCAACCTCGCCTCCGCCCTCTCGGAGGGCCGGCTCGGGGCGTACGAGTTCCTCGTCCGGCGGGTGGGGGTGGCGGACTGAGGCCCTTCCGCCCCTTTCTCGCCTCACGCGCGAATTCGTACCGGTGTGGCAGTTCCGCTACATCTCCGGCGTGCCCGCGCGGTTAGAATGCAGGACCGATGGTCGTACCGGTCGGCGGACCGGAGCCGGCAAGGGCCGGTCATACTCGACGGGCTCCTGCGGGAGTGCGTGAGGGAGCGGAGGCCGCGATGGGCTGTCGACCCGTCGCGGTCTTCCTTCATCCGGCGGGACCGGCCCCGCCGGGCGGCGGGGGCGGCGGCAGGCCGTGACGGGCCAGCGCCGCGGCCTGACGGCGGCGCAGCGCTTCCGGATCGTAGAGGGAGAGGAGATCCAGGAACAGGCGGTGCCAGTTGACCACCGCCCGCAGCCGCAGGAACACCGCCCCGAGCCCGATGGCGGCCCGGTCCATGTAGACGAACTCGCGCGGCGGAGCGACGCCGCCCACCTCCTCGAGCCGCCGGTGCACCCGCGCCACCACCTGCCGGCCGAGCCGCGTGCTGCCGGTCTCGTCGATGAGCCGCGGACGGTCGTCCATGAGCGGACCGTAGAGATAGGCGGCCCACTCGTTGAGGATGTCCATCAGCTCGTCGGAGAGTTCCGCGAAGCCCCACAGACGGTATGCGCGGCGCATGCGCTCCCGGTCGCCGGTGCGCAGTGCGTGGTAGAGCTCCACAACCCCCTCGACGAACTCGGGCGGGAAGATGCGCACGCAGCCGAAGTCCAGCAGATCGAGATCCCCTTCCGGCGAGACCGCGTAGTTGCCGGGATGGGGATCGCCGTGCACCACGCCGTACTCGTAGAAGGGCCGGTACCAGGCGCGGAACAGCCGGACGGCGAGGTCGTCGCGCACCTCCTGCGGGGCGGCGTGGAAGGACAGCAGCGGCCGGCCCTCGAGCCAGGTCATCACCAGAAGCCGCTTCGTGGTGAACTCGAACACCGGCTCCGGCACCCGCACCCGCGGCTCGGGAGCGAGCATCTCGCCGTAGAGGGCCATGTGCCGGGCCTCGCGCAGGTAGTCGAGCTCCTCGCGCAGGCGCTCGGCGATCTCCTCGAAGACGTGCT
>BEIP01000054.1 GCA_002898955.1 bacterium HR39
ACCTCCTGGCACATGGCCACCGTCATGGGCCGGGAGGTGAAGCGGGCGTGATGCACCACGCGGTTGAGGGCGCCCTCCAGCTCGCGGACGTTGCTGGTGATGCGCCGGGCGAGGAACTCGGCCACCTCGCGCGGCACCACCACCCCCATCTGCTCGGCCTTGGCCTCGATGATGCCGAGCCGCAGCTCGTAGGTGGTGGGGTGGATGTCGGCCACCAGCCCCCAGGACAGCCGCGAGCGGATGCGCTCCTCCAGCCCCGAGAGGTCGGCGGGGCTGCGGTCGGCGGAAATCACGATCTGGCGTCCTCGCTCGATCAGCGCGTTGAAGGTATGGAAGAACTCCTCCTGGGTGCTGTCCTTGCCGCTGATGAACTGGACGTCGTCCACCATCAGCACGTCGACCGAGCGGAACATCTCCTTGAAGTGCATGGTGTCTTTCTGGCGGAGCGCCCGCACGAACTGGTACATGAACTTCTCGGCCGACAGGTAGACGACGCGCCGCTGCGGCGTCCGCTGGCGGATGCGCCAGCCGATGGCGTGCATCAGGTGTGTCTTGCCCAGGCCCACGCCGCCGTAGAGGAACAGCGGGTTGAAGGGCGGTGTGTCGGACATGGCCACCCGCTCGGCGGCGGCGAAGGCGAACTCGTTGGGCTTGCCCACCACGAAGGTCTCGAAGGTGAAGCGGGGATCGAGCCGCGCGCCCAGCTCCTCCTCCTCGCCGGCGCCCTCCGTCGCGCCGGCGGCGGTCGCCTCCGGCCGCGCGGCGGGAGGCGCTCCGTGCGTCACCTCCGCGGCGGCCGCACCGCCGGCCACGGCCCGCGGGCGCGGCGGGCGGACGGTGAGGGCGATGGAGCGCACCCGCGGATTGCGACCGGTCCACAGCGAGCGGATGCGGTCGGCGTAGTGCGAGACGATCCAGTCGCGCATGAAGCGGGTGGGCACGGCGAGGATCAGCGTGTCGCCGTCGAGCCCCTCGAGCTCGAGCGGCCCCAGCCAGGTGCGGAAGGCGGTCTCGCCGAATTCGGCGCGCAGCGCGGCGCGCACCTCCTCCCACTGCGCCTGCAGGTCGTTCGACGGCACCGTCCCAGCCTCGGCGAACACCGGCGCGTCCTCCTCGTTCCGTCGCTGCGGCTCCCGCCGCCGGGCGGCGAAACAGGAGCCGTGAATTCCATTTTGGCGCGAACGGGGGCGGGAACGACGGTTCGCGGACACGATGGCACCACCCGACGGGCAGCGCGGCGTTCTCGATCCGACGGACGTCGCGCGGCCGCTGCGAAGCGCCTCCCGATACGGCCGAAGTCCTACGGCCAAATGGCTTCGAGCGGATCCTCCCGACCTTCCCCGTGGCACCCGTGGAGGCTAGCCGCGGGACGGCCGGCCGGCAAGGTGACCGAAGCGGGAACGCCGATTTTCGCGTACAGGTTGAAAAGGGTGTTGTGCAGCGGACCCCGGTCCGCAGACGACGAAGGCCGCCCGCGGCGGGCGGCCCCGTCACGCCACGGCTTCGGCCAACTCAACCGGCCGGCTGCTGCTGCTCCGCGGCGCGGGCCGCCAGCTGCTGGCCGAGCGCCTTCACCTTCTTCGACAGGCGCGAGATCTTGCGGGCGGCGGTGTTGATGTGCAGCACGCCCTTGGTCACGCCCCGCCGCAGCTCCGATTCCGCCTTCACGAAGGCCTCGCGGGCGGCCTCGTAGTCGCCCCGGGCGATCGCCTCCTCCACCTTGCGCACGAAGGTCCGGATGCGGCTGCGCCGGGCCTTGTTGCGCATGGTGCGCTTGATGGTCTGGCGGATGCGCTTCTTCGCCGAAGGATAGTTCGCCACGGACGACCCCTCTCCTCGCTGTCGGACCCCGGAACACGCGTACGACGAAGCGCCCGCCGCGACCGGCGGGCGCTGCGTCCACTTAGTGCACCCTCAGCGGTTTTTGAAGTCGGGCTTGCGCTTCTCGGCGAACGCCCGCATGCCCTCCGCCCGGTCCTCGGTGGCGAAGGTGGCGTAGAACAGCCGCCGCTCGAAGCGCAGCCCCTCGGCGAGGGTGGTCTCGAAGGCGCGGTTGACCGCCTCCTTGGCCATCTGCACCACCGGCTGCGACTTGGCGGCGATCTCCTCGGCGATGCGGATCGCCTCCTCCACCACCCGGTCGGTGGGCACCACGCGCGAGACCAGATTGGCGCGCTCCGCCTCCTGCGCGTCCATCATGCGGCCCGTGAGCACCATCTCCATCGCCTTGGACTTGCCCACCGCCCGCACCAGCCGTTGGGTGCCGCCGGCGCCCGGGATGGTGCCGAGGTTGATCTCCGGCTGGCCGAAGCGGGCGTTCTCCGCCGCGACGATGATGTCGCACATCATGGCGAGCTCGCAGCCGCCGCCCAGCGCGTAGCCGGCCACCGCGGCGATGAGCGGCTTCTTCCGCTCCGCCACCTTCTGCCAGGGCGCGATGAAGTCGCTCCTGAACGCGCCCATGAAGTCCAGCTCCATCATCTCCTTGATGTCGGCACCGGCGGCGAACGCCTTCTCGCTGCCGGTGATGACGATGGCGGCGATGGAATCGTCCGCCTCCAGCTCGTCCAGCGCCTGGTTGAGCTCGCGGATGAGCTGGCTGTTCAGCGCGTTGAGCTGTCTCGGGCGGTTGAGCGTGATCAGGCCGACCGGCCCCCGCCGCTCGACGAGGATGGTCTCGTAGGCCATGGGTGGTCCCCTCCTGTGGCTCCCGTGATCGGGCCGTCCCCGCGAGGCTTCGCCCGCGGGCCGCGCGCGTGCCTATCACCGCCCGTCCCGGCTGGGAACACCCGGGCGACGCTCCGGCTGGCAGCGCGGACAGAAGAAAGTGGAGCGGCCGGCCCGCGCCTCCCGCACCACGGCGGTGCCGCAGCGCGGGCAGGGTAGGCCGGCGCGATCGTAGACCCGGAAGTCGTTCTGGAAGTTCCCGAGCCGCCCGTCCGCCGCCACGTAGTCCCGCAGGCTGGAGCCGCCCGCCCCGATGGCCCGCTCCAGCACCGCGCGGATCGCCCGCGCGAGGCGGGTGCAGGCCCGCCCGTCCAGCTCTCCGGCGGGGGTGAAGGGATGGATGCGCGCCTCGAACAGCGCCTCGCAGGCGTAGATGTTGCCCACTCCCGCCACCACCCGCTGGTCCAGCAGCAGGTTCTTGACCGGAGCGGCCCTGCCGGCGAAGGCCCGCCGCAGCACCTCCCCGCGAAAGCCGGGATCCAGGGGCTCCGGCCCGAGGCCGGCGAGCAGCGGGTGACCCTCTGCCTGCCCCGTTGCGAGCGGCTCGATCAGCCCGAAGCGGCGCGGATCGACGAAGCTCAGGAAGCGTCCGCCGGCGAAGCAAAGGACCACGTGGGCGTGGGGATGGTCGGCGGCGGCATCGAGCAGCAGCCGTCCCGACATGCCGAGGTGGACGAGCAGGTCCACCGGACCGTCGGTGTCCACCAGCAGGTACTTGCCCCGCCGCCCGAAGCCGACGAGCCGCCGGCCCGCCAGCAGCTCCGGCAGCTCCGCCGGCACCGGCCGGCGCAGATCCCTCCGGCGCACTTCCACGCGGTCGATGCGCGCACCGGAAAGGCGCGCTTCGAGCGCCCGGCGCGTGGTCTCCACTTCCGGCAGTTCCGGCACGCCGCCCTCCTTGCTTGTCCTGCCGCGACGCCAAGCTAGAACCGGCCAGAGGGCGGCTCCAGCGGGACGGGAGCGGGCGTGGACGAGGTCGAACGGCGGCTCGCCGAACTGGCACGATCCTTCGGAGCGCGGGAGGTGGACCCGGCGGAGAAGGCGCGGCGGGTGGGCGAGGTCTTCGCCAAGGTGGCCGCCCGCTACGACCTCATGAACGACCTCATGAGCGTCGGGATCCACCGGCTGTGGAAGGACGCCCTCGTCGACCGGCTGGCGCCCCGGCCCGGCACCACCGTGCTGGACCTCGCCGGCGGCACCGGGGATGTGGCCTTCCGCATCCTGAAGCGCAGCGACGGCCGGGCGCGGGTGGTGCTGGCCGACATCAACCCGGCCATGCTGGCGGTGGGGCGCGATCGCGCCATCGACGCGGGCTGGCTCGGGGCGGTGGACTTCGTGGCGGCGGACGCCGAACGGCTGCCCTTCGCCGACCGCTCCTTCGACGCCGTCACCATCGCCTTCGGCATCCGCAACGTCACCCGCATCGACCGCGCGCTCTCCGAGATCTTCCGCGTGCTCAGGATCGGCGGGCGCTTCCTCTGCCTCGAGTTCTCGCGCCTGCGCGTTCCACCCCTCGCGCCCTTCTACGACGCGTGGTCGGACCACGTCATCCCGCTGCTCGGGCGGCTGGTGGCGGGCGACGAGGAGAGCTACCGCTATCTGGTGGAGAGCATCCGCCGCTTTCCCGACCAGGAGACCTTCGCCCGCGCCATCGGGCGGGCGGGCTTCTCGCGCGTGCGCTGGCACGATCTCTCGGGCGGCATCGCCGCCGTGCACTCGGCCTGGCGGCTCTGACCGGGCATGCTGACGCATCTCCGTCACGGCGCGCGGCTGTTTCGCACCGCCATCCTCTTCGCCCGCCACGACGCCCTCTTCCCCCTCGAGGTGGTGCCGCAGCTGCGCCCGCTCGTGCGCTTCGCCCGCCCGCTCGCGCGGCCGGCGCCCGGGCTGCGTCCCGGCGAGCGGCTGCGCGCCGCCCTCGAGGCCGCGGGGCCCAGCTTCATCAAGCTGGGCCAGAGCCTCTCCACCCGCGCCGATCTGTTCGGCGAGGAGGTGGTGGAGGACCTCGCGCGCCTGCAGGACCGCCTGCCACCCTTCCCCGGCGAGGAGGCGCGCCGCATCGTCGAACGGGAACTGGGCCGGCCGGTCGGCGAGCTCTTCGCCGACTTCGACCCCGAGCCGGTGGCCGCCGCCTCCATCGCCCAGGTCCACCGCGCCCGCACCCCCGACGGCCGCGAGGTGGCGGTCAAGGTGCTGCGCCCGGACATCGAGCGGGCGATGGAGGAGGACATCGCCTTCTTCCTCTGGCTCGCCCGCACGGCCGTGCGCCTGCACCCGCCGCTTTCCCGCCTCAAGCCGGTGGAGGCGGTGGAGATCTTCGCCGAGACCACCCGCCGCGAGCTGGACCTGCGACTCGAGGCGGCGGCCGCCGCCGAGTTCGCGGAGAACAACCGCGACGAGGAGGGCTTCCGCGTCCCCGCCGTGGACTGGGAGCGCACGGCCCGCCGGGTGCTGACCCTGGAGTGGGTGGAGGGGCTGCCGGTGGTGGACCGGGCGCGGCTGGTCGAGGCCGGCTTCGACCCGCACGTGCTGATGCAGCGGGCGGCGCGGGTGCTGTTCAACCAGATCTTCCGCGACGGCTTCTTCCACGCCGACATGCACCCGGGCAACATGCTGGTCGACCGCCACGGCAACATCGTGGCGCTCGACTTCGGCATCATGGGGCGGATCGACTTCGAGACCCGGGTGCAGCTCGCGCGCATGCTCATCGCCTTCCTGACCGGCGACTACGCCACCGTGGCGGACGTCTTCTACGAGGCCGGCTTCGTGCGCGACGAGCGCCACCGCGCCGCCTTCACCCAGGCCTGCCGCGCCATCGGCGAGCCCATCCGCGGCCGTCCGCTCGAGGAGATCTCCTTCGGGCGGCTTCTGGGCGAGGTGCTCTCCATCGCCCACGAGTTCGAGATGGAGACCCAGCCCCACCTGCTGCTCCTGCAGAAGACCATGGTGATGGCCGAGGGTGTGGGGCGGGCGCTCGATCCCTCCGTCAACCTGTGGACGCTGGCCGAGCCCATGGTGGTGGAGTGGATGCGCGAGAACCTCGGGCCGGAACGCGAGCTGCAGCGGGCGCTCGCCGATGCCGGCCGCGCCGCCCGCCGCCTGCCGCTCCTCGTCTCACGCGGCGAGCGGCTGCTGGCGCGCCTCGAGGACGGGGAGGGAACGGGCGCACCGCCCTGGCTGGGCTCGCCCTGGCCGTGGGTGCTGCTGGGTCTCGCTCTGGGGCTTGCGCTTTCCTGAGGAAACCCCATCATCGGGGCGTGAAAAGCATCGGGGTCGCGGAGGGACCGCCCTTGCGCGCGCGCATCCTGCTGGTGATCTCCGGCGGCATCGCCGCCTACAAGTGCCTCGAGCTGATCCGGCGCGGGCGCGAGCGCGGGCTCGCCTTCCGCTGCGTCACCACCCGCGCCGCCGAGCAGTTCGTCACGCCCCTCGCCCTCGCGGCGCTCTCGGGCGAGAAGGTCTACCGCGAGCTGTTCTCGCTGGTCGACGAGACGGAGATCGGCCACATCCGGCTCTCGCGCGAGGCCGATCTCGTGGTGGTGGCCCCCGCCACCGCCGATCTGCTCGCCAGGATGGCGAACGGCCTCGCCGACGACCTCGCCTCCACCCTGCTGCTCGCCACCGACCGGCCGGTGCTGGTGGCTCCGGCCATGAACCCGCGCATGTGGGAGCATCCCGCGACCCGCCGCAACGTGGAGCGGCTGCGCGCGGACGGCGTGCGCTTCGTCGGCCCCGAGCCCGGCGACATGGCCTGCGGCGAGGAGGGGGTGGGGCGCATGGCCGAACCGGCCACGATCCTCGAGGCCATCGAGGGGCTGCTCGCGGAGATCCGCGGCGAGGCGCGCCTTGGTGGCGTGCGCGTGCTGGTCACGAGCGGGCCCACCCGCGAGCCCCTCGACCCGGTGCGGTTCTTCTCCAATCGCAGCTCCGGCCGCCAGGGCCACGCCATCGCCGCCGCCTTCGCCCGGGCCGGCGCCCGTGTGACGCTGGTGAGCGGGCCGGTGTGCCTGCCCGATCCGCCCGGCGTGCACACGGTGCACGTGGAGACGGCGCGCGAGATGCTCGATGCCTGCCTCGCGGCGCTGCCGGTGGAGGTGGCGGTGTGCGCGGCGGCCGTCTCCGACTGGCGCCCGGCGCACGCCGCGGCCGAGAAGATCAAGAAGCGGCCGGGCCTGCCGCCGCCCGCCATCGAACTCGCCGAGAATCCCGACATCCTCGCCACGCTGTCCGGGCTCTCCGAAGGGCGCCCGCGGCTGGTGGTGGGCTTCGCCGCCGAGACGGAGCGGGTGGTGGACAACGCCCGCGAGAAGCTCGCGCGCAAGGGGTGTGACCTGATCCTCGCCAACGACGTGAGCCCGGAGACCGGCGTGCTCGGCGGCGAGCGCAACCGCATCGTCGTGGTGGAGCGCGACGGGCGGGTGGAACCCTGGCCGGAGCTTTCGAAGGAGGAGGTGGCGCGGCGCATCGTCGACCTGGTGGCCGCGCGCCTCGGGATGGGTGCGTGATGCGGGTCCGGGTGCGGATCGAGCGGCTGCCCCACGCGCGTGATCTGCCGCTTCCGGCCTACGCCAGCGCCGGGGCGGCGGGCTTGGACCTGCTGGCGGCGGTCCCCGAAGACCGCCCGCAGGTGCTGGCGCCGGGTGCGCGCGCGGCCGGGCCCACCGGGATCCGCATCGCCCTGCCCGAAGGATACGAGGCACAGGTGCGGCCGCGCTCGGGGCTGGCGCTGCGCCACGGCGTCACCGTCGCCAACGCGCCGGGTACGGTGGATGCCGACTACCGCGGCGAGGTGATGGTCATTCTCGTCAACCTCGGCTCCGAACCCTTCACCGTCCGGCGCGGTCTGCGTATCGCCCAGCTCGTGGTGGCGCCGGTGGTGCGGGTGGAGT
>BEIP01000055.1 GCA_002898955.1 bacterium HR39
GCTCTTCCAGCTCGCGCAGCAGGTCGAGGCGGCCGTGCAGGTCGCCGATGGCGTAGACGCGCACCCCGTGCGGCACGCGGGCCGGCCGCCCGCCCACCAGCGGCCGCTCCGGACCCGTGTCGGGACGCGAGAACAGACGCGAGAACAGGGGGACGGCACTCCGCTGCGGTGCGACGGCTCTTTCACTTACCCTGTTGCACGAAGGCGACAAGTGCACGCAAAGCCCGCCGCGGCGGCCGGCGTACCGGGCTCCGCCGGCACGGCCCGGTTGCGGGCGACACGGGGCCCACTCTATTGATCCGACAGGAGACGGGACGGTGCCGGCAGCGGCGACCGCTCCCGCGGATCCGCGGATAGCTCTGCAGCCACGGAGGTCACCCCATGCGCAGGTCCCTCTTCGCCACCCTGCTCGCCACCAGCGCGCTCGTCGCGCCGTCGCTCGCTTCCGCCGAAGGACCGCTGGAGCCGCTCGGGATTCGGGCCGGCGCCTTCCTCGTCTATCCGCGCGTCAACACCAGCCTCGCCTACGACACCAACGTCTACGCCGAGCCCGACAACGAGAACAGCGACGTGCTGCTGATCGTCCGCCCGGAGGTGGACGTGCAGTCGCAGTGGTCGCGCCACTCGCTGAGCGCCTCGGCCTTCGCCGAGGGCGGTTTCTACCGCGACGAGACCGCCGCCAACTGGCTCGACTTCGGCCTCGGCCTCGCCGGCGTGGTGGACATCAGCAGCGCCCAGGCCCTGCGGATCGACGTCTCGGCGGCGCGTCTCCACGAAGATGCGGGCGATCCCGACGCGGTCGGGTCCAGCGACGTCACCAAGTACCTGGCGCTGACCGGCAACATCGCCTACCGCTACCAGTTCAACCGCTTCTTCGTCCAGCCGTCCGTGGGCGCGAGCCGCAGCGACTTCGAGGACGTGCCGGGCTTCAACAACGACGACCGCGACCACAACCTCTACCAGCTCGCCCTGCGCGGCGGTGTGGCGGTGAGCCCGGCGATCCGCGTCTTCGGCGAGGGCTTCTGGCGGCGCAGCGACTACGACCAGACGCCCGACGACGCGGGTGTGGACCGCGAGTCCAAGACCTACGGCGTGAGGGTCGGTACGGAGCTCGAGTTCAGCCGGCTGCTCACGGGTGACGCGGCCATCGGTGTGGCGCGCAACAAGCCCGACGACTCCGCCCTCGACGACACCACCGGCTTCAACGCCGTGGTCGGGCTCACCTGGACGCCCACGCCGCTCACCACGGTGGATCTCAACGCCCTCGCGGACATGCAGGAGACGACGGTGACCTTCAAGGGTGAGACCGCCTCGACGCGCTTCCGCAAGCAGATCGGCGTGAACGTCACCCATGCGGTGCGCCAGAACGTCTCCGTGAGCGGCCGGGCATTCTACATCCGCGACGACTTCCAAGGAACCGACCGGTCCGACGACGTCTACGGTCTCGGCCTCGGGGTGAACTACACGGTGAACCGCTGGCTGGTGCTCGGCGCGTCCTGGGACTTCCAGAAGCGCAACTCCGACGACGACACTGCCGAGTACACGCGCCACCGGGTGCTCGCCACGGTCACCCTGCGGCGCTGAGCGCACGCGCGGCTTCGCAAACGGCCGGGCGCACAGGGACTTGTCCCGTGCGCCCGGTGCGTTATGCTGCCGGCGGTGGAGGTCGTGCGACCAGGCCGGCGGAGGAGGGATGAAGCGGCGAGAGGCACTGGGTCTGTTCGTGGTGGCGGCACCGGCGCTGGCGGGGCTCGCCGCCTGCACCAGCTCGCCGGAAATGGCGCCGGTGCCCGTCGATCCGGTCACCGGAAAGCCGGTGAAGCTCGAGGAGCAGCCCTACCGGCTGGGTCCCAACGACAAGGTGAAGATCACCGTCTTCCGTCACGAAGACCTCTCGGGCGAGTTCACGGTCGACGGCAATGGCTATCTGTCGCTGCCGCTCATCGGCGAGGTGAGGGCGGCGGACCTCACCGCCCGCGAACTCGAGGACGAACTGGAGCGGCGTTACGGTGATGGTTATCTCGTCGATCCCAAGGTCAGCGTCGAGATCCTGAGCTACCGGCCCTTCACCATTCTCGGCGAGGTGAATGAGCCCGGCCAGTACCCCTACGAGCCCGGCATGACGGTGATCGACGCCGTGGCCAAGGCCGGCGGCTTCACCTTCCGCGCCAAGCAGAACGGCATCCTGCTGCGGCGCGGCCCCAACGCCGCCGAGGTGGTGGTGCCCGCCAACACGCCGGTGCAGCCCGGCGACATCATCACCGTGCCCGAACGCTTCTTCTGAGCCGGGGCGGCATGCCGATGCCCGCCCGGCACCGCCCGTCCCCCGGATCCCGGCCGTGAAGGCGGAGGTCGTGCGGGCCCCGCTCACGGAGCGCATCGCGACGGCGCTCGCCGTCTACCGCGATGCGCGCATGGCCGCCATCCTGGCGCTGGGCTTTTCGAGCGGCCTGCCCATCATGCTGGTCGCCGCGACGCTCTCGGCGCGCCTCGCCGAAGCCGGCACGTCGAAAGCGGCCATCGGTCTCTTCGCCTACGTCCTCGCTCCCTACAGCTTCAAGTTCGCCTGGGCGCCCTTCGTCGACCGCATGCCCCTGCCGCCGCTCACCACCCGGCTGGGACGCCGCCGGGGCTGGATGCTGGCCGCCCAGATCGGGCTGCTCGTCTCCATCTGGGCGCTGGGACAGGCCGATCCCGCCCGCGATCCGGGAACGGTGGCGCTCGCCGCCATCGCCGTCGCCTTCTTCTCCGCCACCCAGGACGTGGCCGTCGACGCCTTCCGCATCGAGATCCTGGAGCGCGAGCGGCTGGCGGCCGGTGCCGGCGTGGTGGTGCTGGGCTATCGCATCGGCATGTGGGTAGCCACCGCCGGCGCCCTGTTCCTCGCCGAGTGGTACGGCTGGTCCTTCGCCTATGGCGTGATGGCGGCGCTCGTGGTGGTGGGGATGGTCGCCGTGCTGCTGGTGCGCGAGCCGCCCGAGCCCGCCGACGATCCCCTCCCCGCCGCCGATCCGCCCGCCTTCGCGCGCCTGCGGGAGTGGGGGCGGCGGGCGGTGGTCGAGCCCTTCCGCGACTTCTTCGCCCGCCACGGCCTCACTGCGGCGGTGCTGGTGCTGGCGCTCGTCTCGCTCTTCAAGGCGAGCGACGTGCTGCTCACCATGATGGCCAATCCCTTCTACATCGAGACGGGCTTCACCAAGGCCCAGATCGCCTGGGTGTCCAAGACCTTCGGCCTGTGGATGACGCTCGTGGGCGGTCTCGTGGGCGGCGCGCTCGCCTTCCGGCTGGGGCTGATGCGGGCCATGGTGTCGGCGGTGGTGGCCATGGCCGCATCCAACCTCGCCTTCCTGCTGCTGGCCCGCGCGGACGATCTGGGCGCGGGCGCCTTGGGCGCCGATCCCGCCGCCTTCGCCACGGTGAAGCTCGCGCTGTTCCACCTGGTGATCGCGGTGGAGAACCTCGCGGGCGGGCTCGGAACGGCGGTGTTCGTCGCCTTCCTCTCGGCCCTGTGCAACGTCCACTACACGGCGACGCAGTACGCGCTCCTCACCTCCTTCATGCAGGTCGTCGGCAAGTTCGCGATCGTGCCGGCTTCCGGTTTCCTGGCGGACGCGCTCGGCTGGCAGGCCTTCTTCCTGGCCTCCGCCCTCTTCGCCGTGCCGGCGCTGGCGCTGCTCTACGCGCTCTCCCGGCTCGGCTTCGCGGTGGAGGCGCCGGCGAGCTCCACCGGCAGCAGCGCCCGCAGCCCCTCGCGGTAGGTGGGATACTTCAGCCGCACGCCGAGCTCGGCCCTGATGCGGTCGTTGCGCACCCGCCGGCACTCGGCGTAGAAGGCCCGGGCGGCCGGCGACAGGTCCGCCTCCTCGAACGGGACCTCCGGCGGCGGCTCGACGCCCAGCAGTTCCGCCGCGAAGGCCACCACGTCCTGGGGCGGGACCGGTTCGTCGTCCGCCACATTGTAGATCCGCCCGGGATGCGGCCGCGCCATGGAGGCACGCAGCACCGCCACGATGTCATCCACGTGGATGCGGCCGAACACCTGACCGGGTTTGACGATGCGGTGCGCGTGGCCGTCCAGCAGACTGCGGATGGCGTTGCGCCCCGGTCCGTAGATGCCGGCGAGGCGGAAGATGTGGACGGGCAGACCGCTTCCGAGCCACGCCCGCTCGGCGCGGAGGCGCCACTTCGCCCGCTCCAGCCCCGGCCGCGGTTCGTCCTCCTCCGACACCCAGCCGCCCTGCCGGTCGCCGTAGACGGCGGTGGTGCCGAGCCAGCCCACCCAGCGCAGCGACGAGAGCGCGCGCAGGTGCTCCCCGTGTTCGTCCAGCACCGGATCGCCCGCCTCGTCGGGCGGGATCGAGACCAGCAGGTGGGTGACGCCGGAGAGCGCCCGCCCCGAATCCCCGAGCGGCCGGCCGCGGGCGAAGAGAAAGGGCTCGATGCCGGCGGCGCGCAGTTCCTCGGCCTTCGCGGGATCGCGGGTGGTGCCGCGCACCGTCCAGCCCTCGGCCAGCAGCGCCGCGGCGAGATGCTGCGCCACATAGCCGCAGCCGAAGCAGAACAGCACGCCGGGCGCGGCGTTCTCCCGCGGGCAGGAAGACGGCGTCGCGGTGCCGGTCATCAGAAGTCGAGGCGGATGCCGATGCGGCCGGCGGCGAGCGGCTCGTCCTCGCCCCGCCGTCCGACGGCGAGGTCGCTCTCCACCGCGAGCCACGGAGTGGCGGCGAAGGCGGCGCCGAGGGTGAACAGACGGTAGGGATCCGTCGGTCCCTCCGGCTGGCTCACGACTCCGAGCTCGGCCTCCACGGCCCCGTAGCGCACCCGCGCGGCCAGCACGTCGGCCGGCGCGCCGAACAGCTCGGCGCGGGCGTAGTATCCGCCGACCAGCAGCCCGCCCGTCTGCAGCGCGCCGCCCAGCACCAGCCCGCGCCGCGGCTCGGAGGGTGCGGGAAGGGACGTCACGGCCGCGTCGGGCAGGCCGAGCCGCCCGGTGCGCAGGCGGAGGTGCTCGTCGGACTCCAGCAGCAGGCCGACGGCGGTGCGCGGCGTGAATTCGAGGACGAAGGTGGGCTCGCCCGCATCCGCCGCCTCCCCTGGCAGCACCTGCGGATCGGCCGCATAGCCGCCCGGGACGAGGCGCGCGGCCGAGGCGGCCGTGGCCCCGAAGGCCATCGCCAGAGCGGCGAGCGCGGCAGCGGCGCGGCGCGGCATGGTCGTGCCATCCGTCGGAACGGTCCGGCCGCAATATCGCGAAGGCCCCGTCCACCGGCAAGGGCGCACCGGCCCCGATCCACGCGGATGTGATGCGAAAGCCACCCGAATACGCTCCGCGCCGGGGGAGCCGACCGCCGCAGCGCGGCATCCGCCCACGCGCGGCGTTGACGCTCCCGATCCCCTCTCCTAATTGAGCGGCGCAGCGACGGGCGCGGCCCGTCGCGCCTGTTTTCACGGGGCCGCCGCGCGCGGGGCGGGCAGATCGGGCGGCGGCGCGGAACCTCTGCGGATGGACCGAGATGAAGACCTATTCGGCGAAACCGGCCGACGTCGAGCGCAGGTGGTACGTCATCGACGCCGAGGGGCTGGTGCTCGGGCGGCTCGCGTCCTTCATCGCCAACCGGCTGCGCGGCAAGCACAAGCCTTACTACACGCCGCACATCGACTGCGGTGACCACATCATCGTGGTCAACGCCGAGAAGGTGGCCCTCACCGGGCGCAAGCGCGAGCAGAAGATCTACTGGCGCCACACCGGCTATCCGGGCGGCATCAAGGGCGAGCGGGCCGGCGACATCCTGGACGGCCGCTTCCCCGAGCGGGTCATCTACAAGGCGGTGGAGCGGATGATCAGCAAGGGCCCGCTGCGCAAGCAGATCATGAAGAAGCTCCACGTCTACAGGGGCCCGGACCATCCGCACCAGGCCCAGAAGCCCGAGCCCATCGACTTCCCCGCCCTGAACCGCAAGAACCGCGTCGAGGAGCTGTGAGATGGCCGAGGCCGGAACCGTCACCTCCCGGGGCTTCGAGGCCCTCGCCGAGCTGCAGAAGGGCGTCGAGGCCGAGGCCGAGGAGCTGAAGCCGAAGCTGGACGAGCTCGGCCGGGCCTACGCCACCGGCGGCCGCAAGGAGGCCACCGCGCGGGTGTGGATCAGGCTCGGCAACGGCCAGTTCACCGTCAACGGCAAGCCCATGGCCGAGTACTTCCGCCGGCCGACGCTGCAGATGATCGTCAACCAGCCCTTCGCGGTCATCGGCCGGCTGGGCGACTTCGACGTCTACTGCACCGTCTCCGGCGGCGGCCTTTCGGGCCAGGCGGGTGCCGTGCGCCACGGCATCGCCCGGGCGCTGGTCAACTTCGACCCGACCCTGCGGCCGATCCTCAAGCAGCACGGCTTCCTCACCCGCGACGCCCGCATGGTGGAGCGCAAGAAGTACGGCCGGCGCAAGGCGCGCAGGCGCTTCCAGTTCTCCAAGCGCTGAGGGCGCAGGGATCCGCAGCGTGGGCGGGGCCGGCCATCCGGCCCCGCCCGTGCTTTTCAGCCAGCCCGCACCGCCGCCGCCTCGCCGGCGGCGAGCGCAACCCGGGCGACGTCGCGGATCAGCCGCGGCAGGGCGGGATGCAGCCCCACGGGTCCGGCGTAGATCGCGTTCTCGCCCAGTGGCGCCAGGGCGGCGCCGACGTCGTCGCGTCCGTGGGGGCCGGCGTCGACGAAGAAGGCGACGGCCACCACGGACGCCCCGCCCAGGGTCGCGACGACCTCCGTGACCAGGGGCTCGCACTCCAGAAAGGCCGTCTCCACCCGTGCGAAGCCGCTCTCCAGTGCGAGGCGGGCGGCGTGCCGCTCGAGGGTGGTGCGGGTTTCGGGGTGTTTCGGCGTGCCGTGGCCCACCAGCAGCAGCACGCTCGCGGCGGGATCGAAGCCGGCCTGCGCCGCCGCTCCCAGCGCCATCTCCCGCATCAGGGCGGCGCAGCCGGGATGCACGCCCACCGGCGCGCTCACCGGCAGATCGGGGCGGATGCGGGCGATCCGCTCGCGCGCCCAGTCGAAGATGTAGCCGCGCGCGAGCAGCAGCGGCACGACCACCGCCGGAGCCCGCACTCCCGCCAGCACCGTCTCGAGCGCGGGCTCGCCGCGCAGGCAGGCCGGCCGCACCGCCGCGAAGGCCTCCCGCAGCCGCGGATCCACGGCATGGCGCGCCGCCACGCCGGGGCCGCCCTCCACACCGTGGACCAGCAGCACCAGCTCCGCGCCTTCAGTGGCTGGTGCCCTCCTCGAAGGTGATCTTGTTGTGGACATTGTACTTCCCCGAGGGATGGCGGGCGGGGATGCGGGTCACCTCTTCGAGGGTGCGGTCGTCGTAGACCACCACCCAGCCCGGATCCTCCATGACCGAGACCAGCACGTGCCGCCCCTCCCGGTCGAACTCGGCGTGGGCGGCGAGGGCGCCGGGCACCGGACGCAGCGTGGCCACGACTTCGAGGGTCTCCTCGTCGATCACCTGCACGGCATCGCGGTGCGGCCCGAAGAACACGTCCACCCAGATGTGCGGGCTTTGCGCGTGGCTGCGGGCGAAGAAGCCGGGGCCGAGGGTGGGGATGCGCTTCACCACCTCGA
>BEIP01000056.1 GCA_002898955.1 bacterium HR39
AAGCGCACCTTCGGCCGGCCGTAAGAATATGCGCCGATTGAGAAATTCCAGCGGCGCGCCAGCGTTTCCAGATGGACCCGGGTCTCGTTGTGCGGGTTGCGTCCCCGCTTCAGCCGTTGCAACAGATGCCTCAACGGCGCCCCCTGAGAAATGACGGTGCGGGCGCATAAAAGCGAGCGGAAGAGGACGGCATCGCCATGGCCGACAACATGTCCGAGGATCTGAAATCCGGGGCGCTCGTCTACCACCGACTGCCGAAACCCGGAAAGCTCGAGATCCAGGCGACGAAGCCTCTCGGTAATCAACGCGATCTGGCGCTGGCTTATTCCCCCGGCGTCGCCGCCGCCTGCATGGCGATCCACGACGACCCGCAGGAGGCCGCGACCCTCACGATCCGTCAGAACCTCGTCGCGGTGCTCTCGAACGGCACCGCGGTGCTGGGCCTCGGCGATATCGGCCCGCTGGCCTCGAAGCCGGTGATGGAGGGCAAGGCGGTCCTGTTCAAGAAGTTCGCCGGGATCGACGTGTTCGACATCGAGGTCGACCAGAAGGACGTCGACAAGCTGGTGGACGTGGTCTGCTCCCTGGAGCCGACCTTCGGCGGGATCAACCTTGAGGACATCAAGGCGCCGGAATGCTTCGAGGTCGAGGAGCGCTGCCGGGAGCGGATGAACATCCCGGTCTTCCACGACGACCAGCACGGAACGGCGATCATCGTCGCGGCGGCCGTCCTCAACGCGCTCGAACTCGCGGGCAAGCAGCTCTCCGACGCCAAGATCGTCACCTCCGGCGCCGGCGCGGCGGCGCTCGCCTGCCTCAACCTCCTGGTTTCCCTCGGCGCGACCCGGGAGAACATCACCGTCACCGACATCAAGGGCGTGGTCTACAAGGGCCGGGCCGAGCTGATGGACCGCTGGAAGGACATCTACGCGCAGGAGACGGAGGCGCGGACGCTCGCCGACGTGATCCCCGGCGCCGACGTGTTCATCGGCCTCTCGGCGGGCGGCGTGCTCAAGCCCGAATATCTCGAGAAGATGGCCGAGAAGCCGCTCATCATGGCGCTCGCCAACCCCTATCCCGAGATCATGCCGGACGTCGCCGAGCAGGCGCGGCCGGATGCGATGATCTGCACCGGGCGCTCGGATTTCCCCAATCAGGTCAACAACGTCCTCTGCTTCCCCTTCCTCTGCCGCGGTGCGCGCGATGTCGGCGCCCGGCGCATCACCTTCGAGATGAAGAAGGCCTGCGTGGAAGCACTCGCGCGCCTTGCGCGCACCACCACGCCCGACACCGTGGCCATGGCCTACGGGCTCGAGAACCTCACCTTCGGGCCCGACTACCTCATCCCCAAGCCCTTCGATCCGCGCCTCATCGTCGAGGTGCCGCCGGCGGTGGCGAAGGCGGCCATGGACTCGGGCGTCGCCACCCGGCCGATCGAGGACCCCGAAGCCTACCGCCGCAGCCTCGAGCAGAAGGTCTACCGCTCCGGCTTCCTGATGAAGCCCGTCTTCGAGCGGGTGAAGGCCGAGCCGCAGCGGGTGTGCTTCGCCGACGGCGAGGAGGAGCGGGTGCTGCGGGCGGTGCAGGTGGCGGTGGAGGAGGGGCTGGTGCGCCCCATCCTGATCGGCCGCCCCGAAGTGGTGGAGATGCGGCTCGAACGCTACGGCCTGTGGATCCGCCCGGGCGAACACTTCGAGCTGGTCAATCCCAACTACGACCCGCGCTACGACGAGTACGTCGAGTTCTACTTCGAGCGGATGGGCCGGCGCGGCGTCACGCCGGCACTGGCCCGCGAGATCGTGCGCACCCGCCGCACGGTGATCGGCGCCATCATGGTGGCGCGCGGCGAGGCGGACGCGCTGGTGGCCGGGCCGGTGGGCGTGTTCGAGAGCCACCTCGGGCACATCACCGGCGTGCTCGGCCTCGAGCCGGGCATGCGCGAGGCCTGCACGGTACATGCGCTGGTGCTGCCGGAAGGTGTGCTGTTCCTCGCCGACACCTACGTCGCCTACGAGCCCGACGCCGCCCAGATCGCCGAGATCGCGCTGCACGCCGCCGAGGTGGTGCGCCGCTTCGGCATCGTCCCGAAGGTGGCCCTGGTCTCCCACAGCAACTTCGGCAGCCGTGACACGCCCTCGTCGCTGCGCATGCGCGAAGCCCTCGCCATCATCCGCGAGCGCGCGCCCGGGCTCGAGGTGGACGGCGAGATGCACGCCGACGCGGCCCTCTCGCAGGAGATCCGCGATCGCATCCTGCCCACCTCCACCCTGCGCGGGCGCGCCAATCTGCTGGTGATGCCGGGGCTCGATGCCGCGAACATCGCCTTCAACCTCGCCAAGGTGGCCACGGGCGCGGTCTCGGTCGGCCCGATCCTTGTGGGGCCGGCGAAGCCCGCCCACATCCTCACCGCCTCCGTCACCACTCGCGGCGTGCTCAACATGACCGCCATCGCCGCGCTCGACGCCATCCTGCGCAGAGCGGCGGAGGCGCGCGCATGAGCGTCGAGCCGGCGGAGAGGGAGCGCCGCCGGGCCGGCCTCGACGAGGCGCTGGCCGGGGAGGTGCGCGAGGCGCTGGAGCGGGGCGATACGGCGCTCGCGGCCGGCCTCGCCCGCACCCTGCACCCCTCGGATCTCGCCGACCTCCTGCAGCTGCTCGATCCCGAGCAGCGCCTGCAGCTGCTGCGCGCGCTCGGGCCGGATGTGGATCCCGACACCTTCGCCTGGCTCGAGGAGGCCGTGCGCGAGGAGCTCATCGAGGCGCTCGGGCCGGAGTGGAGCGGCCGCATCGTCGCGGAGCTGGACGTGGACGATGCGGTGGACGTGCTCGAGGAGCTGGACGAGGAGGAGCGGCGGGCCATCCTCGAGCGGCTGCCGCCGCCCGAGCGCATCGCCGTCGAGGAACAGCTCCGCTATCCCGAGGACTCGGCCGGCCGGCTCATGCAGCGCGCCTTCGTGGCGGTGCCGGAGTACTGGCTGGTCGGTCAGACCATCGACTATCTGCGCGCCACGCCGGATCTTCCGGACGACTTCTACGACATCTTCATCGTCGACCCGCGCATGCGCCCGGTGGGCGGGGTGCCGGTGAGCCGCGTGCTGCGGAGCCGCCGGCAGGTGGCGATGCGCAATCTCCGGCTCAAGGAGCTCCACCCCATCCCCGCCACCATGGACCAGGAGGAGGTCGCCTTCCTGTTCCGCCAGTACGGCCTGGTCTCGGCGCCGGTGGTGGATGAAGAGGGGCGCATCATCGGCGTGATCACCGTCGACGACGTGGTGGACGTCATCCAGGAGGAGGCCGAGGAAGACATCCTCGGGCTCGGCGGCATCCACGAGAGCGACGTCTACATGCCGCCTCTGCAGCGGGCCCGGCGCCGTGTGCCGTGGCTGCTCGTCAACATGATCACCGCCATCGCGGCCGCCTCCGTCGTGGCTCTCTTCGAGGACTCCATCGCGCGGCTCACGGCCCTCGCGGTGCTGATGCCGATCGTGGCCGGCATGGGGGGCAATGCGGCGACGCAGAGCCTGACCGTGACGGTGCGCGCCATCGCCACCCGCGAGCTCACCGATGCGAACGCCCGGATCATGCTGCTGCGCGAACTGCTGACGGGCCTCCTCAACGGCAGCGTGTTCTACATCGTGGGCTTCCTCACGGCGCTGCTGTGGTTCGGCGATCCGTGGCTGGCCGCGGTGTTCGGCGCGGGCATGCTCGCCAACATGGTCATCGCCGCGGTCGGGGGGGCGCTGGTGCCGCTCGTGCTGAGGCGGCTGGGTCTCGATCCCGCGGTCTCCTCCTCGATCTTCGTCACCACCCTGACCGACATGGGCGGCTTCTTCACCTTTCTCGGACTCGCGACCTGGCTGCTGCTGTGAGGCAGGCGCCGCACGCCCGTTGCAAGCGCCGGAGGGTTGCGTCACAGTCTCCACGTCGGGAGACGGGCCATGAACCGCTTCAGCACCCCTTCCATGCCCTTCGACATCGGCGAGACGGCCGAGGCCATCCGCGAGGCGGTGCGCCGCTTCGCCGAGGCCGAGATCGCACCCATCGCCGACGAGATCGACCGCACCGACACCTTCCCGCGCCATCTCTGGCCGAAGCTGGGCGAGCTCGGCGTGCTCGGCATCACCGTGGAGGAGGAGTACGGCGGGGCGGGACTCGGCTATCTCGAGCACGTGGTGGCGATGGAGGAGATCAGCCGCGCCTCCGGCTCCATCGGCCTCTCCTACGGCGCCCACTCCAACCTCTGCGTCAACCAGATCCGCCTCAACGGCACCGAGGAGCAGAAGCGGCGCTATCTGCCGAAGCTGATCTCCGGCGAGCACGTCGGGGCCCTCGCCATGAGCGAGCCCGGCGCCGGTTCGGACGTGGTCTCCATGACCACCCGTGCGGAGAAGCGGGGCGACCGCTACGTGCTGAACGGCCGCAAGATGTGGATCACCAACGGCCCCGAGGCGGACGTGCTGGTGGTCTACGCCAAGACCGACCCGCAGGCGGGATCGCGCGGGATCACCGCCTTCATCGTCGAGAAGACCTTCCCCGGCTTCGCGGTCGGGCAGAAGCTGGACAAGCTGGGCATGCGCGGCTCGCCCACCAGCGAGCTGGTGTTCGAGGACTGCGAGGTCCCAGAGGAGAACGTGCTGGGCGAGGTGAACCGCGGCGTGCGGGTGCTGATGAGCGGGCTCGACTACGAGCGCCTCGTGCTCTCGGGCGGTCCGCTCGGCATCATGTCCGCCTGCCTCGACGTGGTGCTGCCCTATGTCCACGAGCGGAAGCAGTTCGGCCATCCCATCGGCACCTTCGAGCTCATGCAGGGCAAGATCGCCGACATGTACACGCGCTGGAACGCGGCGCGTGCCTATGCCTACATGTGCGCGAAGGCGGCCGACGCGGGCCGCATCACCCGTCAGGACGCGGCGGCGTGCCTGCTGTTCGCCTCGGAGAGCGCGGTGCAGGTGGCGCTCGAGGCGATCCAGGCACTGGGCGGCAACGGCTACATCAACGACTATCCCACCGGCCGGTTCCTGCGCGACGCCAAGCTCTACGACATCGGCGCCGGCACCAACGAGATCCGGCGCATGCTGATCGGCCGCGAACTGTTCGAGATCACCAGTTGACGAACGAAAACAACGAAGCGGCGAAGGGGTGTGGGAAACGCCCATGAACAGCAAACGGCCCATCGAGTTCTACTTCGAGTTCGCCAGTCCCTACGGCTATCTGGCGAGCACGCAGATCGACGACATCGCCGCCCGCTACGGGCGCGAGGTGCTGTGGAAGCCCATCATGCTCGGCGCGGCCCTCAAGCTCACCGGCTCGCGGCCGCTGGCCGAGATCCCGCTCAAGCGCGACTACTTCATCCGCGACATCCAGCGCTTCGCGCGGCTTCTCGACGTGCCGCTGAAGCTGCCGCCGGTGATGCCCATGAACTCGCTCGCGGCGAGCCGCGCCTACTGGTGGCTGCACGAGAAGAACGTCTGCACCGCGAGGAAATTCGCCCGCCGGCTGTTCCGGGCCCACTGGGGCGAGGGGCGCGACATGTCCAAGCCCGAGCAGGTGGCCGAGGTGGCGGCCGAGCTCGGCATCGATCGCGCGGAACTGATCGCGGCGGTGCAGGATCCGCGCATCAAGCAGAAGCTGCGCGAGGAGACGGAGAAGTCGATCGAGCGCGGCGTCTTCGGCTCGCCCTTCGTCATCGTCGACGACGAGCCCTTCTGGGGCGCCGACCGGCTCGACCAGGTGGAGCGCTGGCTCGCCACCGGCGGATGGTGATGCCGTGAGCGTGCTGGAAAGCCGCATCGACCGGCGCGATCCCCTCTTCCGCCGCCGCTACGAGCACCACCGGCGGCTCGCGGAGGAGCTGCGCGGGCATCTCGCCCGCATCGCCCGCGGCGGCGACGAGCGGGCGCGCCAGCGTCACCTCGCCCGCGGCAAGATGCTGCCGCGCGAGCGGGTGGAGGCGCTGCTCGATCCCGGCAGCCCGTTCCTCGAGCTCTCGCCGCTCGCCGCCTTCGGCATGTACGGCGAGGAGGTGCCGGCGGCGGGGATCGTCACCGGCATCGGCCGGGTGTGCGGGCGCGAGTGCGTCATCGTCGCCAACGACGCGACGGTCAAGGGCGGCACCTACTACCCCATGACCGTGAAGAAACACGTCCGCGCCCAGGAGATCGCCCGCCAGAACCGGCTTCCCTGCATCTACCTCGTGGACTCGGGCGGCGCCAACCTGCCGCACCAGGACGAGGTCTTCCCCGACCGCGACCACTTCGGCCGCATCTTCTACAACCAGGCCACGCTCTCGGCCGCCGGCATTCCCCAGATCGCGGTGGTGATGGGCTCGTGCACCGCGGGCGGGGCCTATGTGCCGGCCATGGCCGACGAGACGGTAATCGTCCGCAACCAGGGGACCATCTTTCTCGGCGGGCCGCCGCTCGTGAAGGCGGCCACCGGCGAGGTGGTGAGCGCCGAGGAGCTGGGCGGCGGCGACGTGCACACGCGCATCTCCGGCGTGGCGGACCATCTGGCCGAGAACGACCGCCACGCCATCGAGCTGTGCCGGCGCATCGTCGCGGCTCTGCCGCCACCGGAGCGCGCGCGGCTCGACGTGGCGCCGTCCGAGGAGCCCCTCTATCCGGCCGACGACCTCTACGGCATCCTGCCGGAGGACCTGCGCGAGCCCTTCGAGATCCGCGAGGTGATCGCCCGGCTCGTGGACGGCTCGCGCTTTTCCGAGTTCAAGGCGCGCTACGGCACCACGCTGGTGTGCGGATTCGCCCGCATCCACGGCTATCCCGTCGGCATCATCGCCAACAACGGCGTGCTGTTCTCCGAATCCGCCCTGAAAGGGGCTCACTTCGTCGAGCTGTGCTGCCAGCGGCGCATCCCCATCGTCTTCCTGCAGAACATCACCGGCTTCATGGTGGGGAAGAAGTACGAGCACGGCGGCATCGCCAAGGACGGCGCCAAACTCGTGACCGCCGTCGCCTGCGCGCAGGTGCCCAAGTTCACCGTGGTGGTGGGCGGCAGCTTCGGCGCGGGCAACTACGCCATGTGCGGACGCGCCTACGAGCCGCGGCTTTTGTGGATGTGGCCGAACGCGCGGATCTCGGTGATGGGCGGCGAGCAGGCGGCGAGCGTGCTCGCCCGGATCCGCCGCGACGCGCTGGAAGCCAGGGGGATCACGTGGAGCGCGGAAGAGGAGGAGGCCTTCAAGGCCCCCATCCGCGAGCAGTACGAGCGCCAGGGCAATCCGTACCATGCCAGCGCGCGGCTGTGGGACGACGGCGTGCTCGATCCCGTGGAGACGCGCCGGGCGCTGGCGCTCGGCATCGCCGCCTCGCTCAACGCCCCGATCCCCGAGACGCGCTTCGGCGTCTTCCGCATGTGAACGCGCGGCATCCGGCGGTTGTGCCGGCGCGCCGGCGGTGCTCCAATGGCGGCGGTCCGGCGCCGGACGTGCGGCCTTGTCCCTTCGACGAACCCGACATACCCCCATCTCCCGCCGGCTGCTGATGGCGGCGCTGGCATCCCTCGCCGCCGCGGGGGTCACGCGCGCCCAGGC
>BEIP01000057.1 GCA_002898955.1 bacterium HR39
GAGGGCACGCAGGCGAGCGAGGAGCTCCTCGAAGGCGAAGGGACGGGCCAGGCAGTCGTCGGCACCGTTCTCGAGACAGGCGATCCGCTCGGCGAGGGCATCCCGGCCGGTGAGGACGAGCACCGGTACGTCGTCACGCTGGCGGCGCAGTCGGCCCAGGACGTCGAGCAGCGCGGCCGACGGCGGCCGGAGGGCGATCACCAGCACGTCGTACCCCTCGCGGCCCGGAAGCGTGCCGGGGGGCAGGGCGGCCACGGCATCCGTGCGCAGGCCGCTGCGGACCAGGGCCCGTTCGAGGGCGGTCCGCGACGCGTCGTCACCGTCGACCAGGAGGACGCGCATGTCCGATCCCCTCCGATCACGAGGCGGCAGGTTCCCGCGAAGGCTTCCGTCGTGCTCCCGTTGGCCACATATGGTCGTTCGTGGTAGAGGGCGGTACGGGATCCGGACGCAGTTCGCGATCGACGGAGGCGACGTGGACCAACGACGGACCGTCCGCCACCTGCGGGCGCAAGGCCGCGTACAGGGCGTCGGCTTCCGTGCCTGGGCGGTGGCCGAGGCCGGGCGTCTCGGCCTCGACGGCTGGGTCCGCAACCGCCGCGACGGCTCCGTCGAGGCGGTGGTGGCCGGACCGCCGGAACGGGTGGAGGAGATGGTGCGGCTGTTCCGCCGGGGACCCGCACTCGCCAGGGTCGAGCGGCTCGAGGAAGAGGCGTGGGACGGGGACCCGGGCCCCGGGTTCCACGTCCTGCCCACGGTGTGAACGGAGCGTTCGGGGCCATGCAGCACGGGACGACGACGTGGCCGCGACGGGCGGTGCTCGCCGGGATGCTGGCGGGCGTGGGCTGCGCGGGCGTGGCGCGGGCACGGGCCGACGTGCAGCCGCGGCCGCCGGAAGAGCGCCTGCTGTTCGAGATCTTCGCCGGCGACCGGCACGTGGGTACCCACGCGGTGACCTTCACGCCGCATCCCGAGGGCGGGTTCGAGGCCCGCACGCTGATCGACGTCCGGGTCTCCCTGGCCTTCCTCACCCTCTACCGCTACCGCCACGAGGTGCGGGAGTGGTGGCGCGAGGGACGGGTGCTGGCCTTCCGCGTGCGGGCGGAGGACGGCGACGAACGGCGCGAGATCGTCGGCGAGCCGGCCGGGCCGGGCCTGCGGGTGCGCACCCCGCACGGCGTGAGGGAGGTGCCCCTCGGGGTGATGACCGACATCGCCTTCTGGAACCCCGCCATCGTCCGCCAGCACCGCCTGCTGGACACCTGGAACGGGGATCTCGTCGGCGTGCGCGGGCGTGGCGGTGTGGTCGAGCGCGTCGCCCTCGCGGATCGCGAGGTGGAGGCGGTGCGCTACGACCTCTCGGCCGAGAGCGGCCGCGAGGCCACCGTATGGTACGACCGGCAGGACCGCTGGATCCGCGGCCGGGTGAAGATCGGCCGGGTCGAGCTCACCTATCTCCGCGCCGCCTGGGATCCGCGCCCCCGCGCCGCCCGGCCGGAGCGTCGCTCAGTCGGGCCACACGTAGGCCACCTCGCGCAACGGCACGCCGGCGATCTCGAGGGTGTTCTCGTCGGCCAGCACGCCGCCGAGGCGCTCGTAGAAGCCGCGGGCGGGATTGGCGGCCAGCACCCACACCACGAGCCCGGAACAGCGCCGCACCGCGAGTTCGTAGTGGCAGGCGTCGAACAGGCAGCGGCCGATGCCACGGCCCTGCCAGTTCTCGTCCACGTAGAGCACGTAGATCTCGCCCCGCCCGAGCCGCGGCCGGCGCGAGCGCCCGCCGCTCGCCACGCCGACGATGCGGCCCTCCACCTCCGACACGAAGGCCCAGCCGCCGGTGGAGAGCGTGCGCTTCCAGTGGCGCTCGAAGGCCTCGTAGGAGAGGCCGGCGAGGTAGGAAGCCGGCAGGATGCCGGCGTAGGCCCGGCGCCAGCAGTCCACGTAGGTGCGGGCGATGGCGCGCGCGTCCGCCGGCACCGCACGGCGTACCGTGAGCACCGGATCCCAGTTGGCGGACGGCAGCCACTCCTTCATCGCGCCGAAGCTTCCTCGACAGTGCGAACGCAACCTAGCCCGTCCGGCATGTCCCGCCAAGCGCGGAATGCGCGTGGAAGGTGACCGGAGGCGGTGCGCACCGGCCGGCGTATCGGCGTATCGGTCGACGCGGCGCAAAGTCCACGATGTAGACGGTCCTCTGGCGAGATCCGAAGGATTTTAGCGAAATCCGGGGCGCATCCAGCGGAGTAGCGCCTCCGTGCTCCTCACCCCGTCCCTGCCGGCCCTGCTGCCTCCTCCCGATGCCGTGGCCGCCGCCGCGGCCCTGCTCTGGCGTGGACCCGCCGGTCCCTACCGCTGGGAGGACACCGGAGCGATCCCGCTGCGGCTCGTGGGCCCCGGCGACGCGGTGCGCTTCGCCCCGGGCGAGGTGGTCGAACCCGACCGCCGGGCCGTGCGGGCGCTGGAGCGGGCGGCGCGCGCCTGGGAGGCGGTGGCTGACCTCGACTTCGACCCCGGGGCGGACGCCGCCGGCGGGATCCGCGTCGGCTTCGCCGTCTTCCCCGAGACCGCCCGCAACGTCGCCTGGACGGTGATCGATCCCGCACCGGACGGCACCGTGCGCGCGGCCGAGGTGTGGCTGGACGCCCGGCTGCTGGAGCGGCTGGAGCCCGGCGACTTCGGCCATCTCGCCCTCCTCCACGAGCTCGGCCACGCCCTCGGGCTCGGTCATCCGGATCCCGCCGCATCGGCCTTCTCCGCCTTCGACGGCCGTGCGTGGACGGTCATGTCATACCTGCCGCCGGCGTCCGCCCGGGCGGACGGGCGTCCGGTCGAGCCCACGACGCCGCTCGTCTACGACATCGCCGCCATCCGCGAGCTCTACGGACCCTCGGAGGAGCACGCCGGCGACGACCGCTACCGGCTGGACGGCCGCCGTGCCACGCTCGCCGCCCTGTTCGACGCGGGCGGCCACGACCTCTTGGACGGGCGCTCCCTGCCGGCGGATGCGGTCCTGGACCTGCGCGAGGGCGGCCGCAGCCGCTTCGCGACGGAGGAGGGACCGGCCGAGCTGCAGACCGCCTTCGGCTCCGTGCTCGAGGACGCCCGCGGCGGCCGCGGCGACGACCTGGTGATCGGCAACGGGGCGGCGAACCGGCTGTGGGGCGGTGCCGGCGACGACCGCCTGGTGGGTCTGGCCGGCGACGACCGGCTGGCCGGCGGCCGCGGCGACGATCTGCTGGAGGGCGGGAGCGGCGACGACCACCTCGCGGGCGGGCAGGGGGACGACCTGCTGTGGGGCGGGCCCGGCGACGACCTGATCCTGGGCGGCCGGGGGAACGATGTGGCGGTCTTCGCCGGGAACACCGCCGATCACCTGATCGAGCGCGTCGGCCGCGGCTGGACGGTTACGGACCTCGTGGGCGACGGCGGCCGGGACCTGCTGCGCGGCGTCGAGACGGTGGTGTTCGACGACGCCGCCTTCGCCCTGCAGGGCAGGGAAGTGCTGCCGCTCGCGCAGCCGCCCGATCTCGACGCGCTGCTCGCCGCCGGGCCGGACGCGCCCTTCTGAGCGCCGTCCTCAGGCGGAGAGGGATTCGGCGGTGCCGCGCCGCAGCATGCCCACGCACAGCGCACCCACCAGCAGCAGGCCCGGAAGCGTGAGCAGGTTCATGGCCTGCCAGCCGAGCAGGTCGTGCAGCATGCCGGACGTGGTGGCCGAGAGGGTGACAGCGGAGAACAGCAGGAAGTCGTTGAAGCCCTGGACCTTGGCCTTCTCCTCCGGCGTGTGGCACTGGGTCAGCAGGGTGGTGCCGCCGATGAACATGAAGTTCCAGCCCACCCCGAGGACGAACAGCGCCGCGAAGAAGTGCTCGACGTCGACCCCGGCGAGGTCGATGGCCACCGTGCCGAGGTTGAGGAGCACCCCGGCGAGCATGACCCTCGGCGCACCGATGCGGGCCACGAGGCTGCCGGTCACGAAGCTCGGCAGGAACATGCCCACCACGTGGCCCTGGATCACCACGGCGGTGGCGGAGAAGGCGTGGCCGCAGGCCATCATGGCGAGCGGCGTCGCGCTCATCAGCAGGTTCATGGTGACGTAACCCACCACCGCGGCGAGCACGGCGGTGGCGAAACCGGGCGAGCGGGCGATCTCGAAAAGCGGCCGTCCGTCGCCGCGCCGCAGCGCCGCGGGCGGAGGCGGCATGTCGAGCAGTCCGAGGACCATGAAGGACAGGGCGCCCACCGCCGCCACCGCCAGATAGCTGCCGAGGAACAGATACGGCGGGAACAGCTCGGAGGTGAGGCGGGCGATCTGCGGGCCCACCGCTCCGGCCACCAACCCGCCGGCCATCACCAGGCTGATGGCCCGGGCCCGCGCCGCCTGCCGCCGCTCCGGCTCCACCACGTCGGCCGCATCGGCCGCGGCGAAGCGGTAGTACTGGGAGAAGGCGGCGAAGATCCCGTAGAGGAAGCTCGCCGCGGCGAAGAGCGCGAAGCTCTGTTCGCGCAACGCGAAGGCGAGGAGCAGACCCGCCGCGGTGCCCACCGCCGCACCGAGCCGGAGTCCCGCCCGGCGGCCGATCCGCTGCATGAGGAAGGAGGCGGGCACGGTGCTCGCCATGGTGCCGAGGAACTGCAGACCCAGCGGCACGGTGGCGAGCCACGATGCCGGGGCGAGGTGCAGGCCCACCAGCGCCGAGGTGCTGATCATCGTGGTGTTGGCCACGAAGAACAGCGCCTGGGCCGTGGCGAGCACCAGGACGTTGCGGCGGTAAGGGTCGAGAGCGGCTGCGGCGATCACCGGAAGGCCCGTGTGCGGGGACCGCGGCCCTTGCAGCACGCGCTTTTCCGCGCGGCAAGTCCGCAGATGTTCACATGTCGGAGGAATCGGACGCCGCCGGGCGGCCTCCTTCGCCCAGCACTCGGGCGATGTCGTCGAACAGCGCGGCGTTGGGGCAGAACAGGCGGGCGGAATCGCGCGGCTCGGCCGCCGCGAGGAGACGGTGGCAGCGCCGCACCGCGAGGCAGTGGGCGCACACCCGCTCGGCATCGCGCAAAGCGGCCAGAAAACGCGGCGGCACCTCGTCGGCATCGACGCCGAAGCGGGCGAGCATGCGGCGGATGTCCTCCTCGCTGCCGCTGCGGGCGGTCTCCACCTCGTCCTCGAAAAGCCCGAGCTCGCGCAGGCATGCGCCGAGCGCCTCCGGATCGAGCGGCTCGCCCGTCCGGTACCAGCGCCCGAGCCGCTCCATCAGCCAGTCCCCGAACGTCCCGCCGCGGCCCACGTCCACCGCCTCTCCGTGCCGGATCGTGCCGCCTACTGGCACGGAGCGCCGGAGACGTCCTTGATCCGGATCAATCCGCGCCGTGATCCGGCTGCGCCGCGGTGCGGCGCAGCGCCTCGGCCCCGGTGACCACGTCCAGCAGCTCGGTGGTGATGGTCTCCTGGCGCAGGCGATGGCGCAGATGCACGAGCTCCTCGGCGCGGCGGTCGATGTTGCGGCCGGCCTGCTCGCAGGTGCGCAGCCGCATGGCGGTCTCGGCGGCGAAGGCCGCGGCCAGCGCATGGATCACCGCCGCCCGCACCAGCTCCTCGGCGAGCGCCTCGTCCAGCGCGGCAAGCGGCAGGTGGGTGCGCGGCGCCGTGACACCCGCGCGCGGCGTCGGCGCGGGCGCCTCCTCGGGCACCCGCTCCTCGGCGAGGTCGAAACCGCCGGCGACGGGTCGCGGGTAGAGCAGTCGCAGGCGGGCCGGACGCCCCAGTGCCCACACCACCTCGCGTGCCGCCGCCACCACGCCGGTGGGGTGCGGGGCCTGGGGCAGCACCAGTCGCGGACGGAGGCCGAGCTCCTCGAGGCGCGCGGCACCGCGGCGGCCCACCACGAAGGGCTGCGCGGCGGGACCCGGGCGCGCGCGGACCCGTTCGGCGATCTGGCGCGAGAAAGCGCCGACGAAGCCGTGTTCGGCGGTGATCACCAGCACCGCTGGCGGGCCGTCGCCGGCCGGTGCGTCGACCACGCCCCGCAGGCGGCGGTGGGACTCCGCGACGATCTCGCGGTAGCGCGCAGTGGCGGCAAGGACCCGTTCGGCACCCCGCAGACGGGCCGAGGCGAGGCCGCGCATGGCGCGGATCACCTCGCGCACCTGGGAGAGGGCCCGGAGTCGGGCCTCGATGCGCGGGAGCTCGCTCACGAGCCCGCTCCTCCCGCACCCTCGGCGAGGCCGCGCAGCGCCTCGTCCACCGCGGCGAGCAGGGCCCGATATCCGGCATCGTCCAGCCGGCCCTCGCCCAGCGAGGGGGCGAGCTCGCGCGCCCGCGGGGCCACCGCTTCGAGCAGCCGGGTGCGCGCCTCGGGCAGGTGCTCTTCGGGCACGGGATCGAGCCGCCCTTCGTCGAGGGCGAGCAGCAGCACCACCTCCTCGTCCAGCGTGTAGGGGCGATGGCGCGGCTGGCTCAGCAGGAAGCGGATGCGCCGGCCCCGGCGCAGCACCGCCAGCGTGTGCGGGTCGGTGATGCCGCCGAAGCGGGCGAACTGCTCCACCTCGAGAAAACGCGCGTATTCCAGCCGCAGCCGCGCCGCCAGCCGGCGCAGCACCGGCGGCTGGGCCCGGCCGCCTACCCGCGAGACCGACAGCCCCACGTCCACCGCCGGCTTCTGGCCGGCGTGGAACAGCCGTGGCTCGAGGTAGATCTGGCCGTCGGTGATGGAGATGAGATTGGTGGGGATGTAGGCGGCGATGTTGCCGGCCGCGGTCTCGGCGATGGGCAGCGCCGACAGCGAGCCGCCGCCGGCTTCGGGAGCGAGCCGCGCCGCCCGCTCCAGAAGGCGCGAGTGCAGGTAGAAGACGTCGCCGGGGAAAGCCTCGCGTCCGGCCGGCAGCCGCAGCAGCAGGGCGAGCTCGCGGTGCACGTCGGCGTGTCTGGTGAGGTCGTCGTAGACCACCAGCACGTCGCGTCCGTGGTCGCGGAACCATTCGCCCACGGTGCAGGCGGCGTAGGGCACGAGCCACTGCAGGCCCGGCAGGGTCTCGGCCTCGCCCACCACGAAGACCGTCCGCTCCATCGGACCGTAACGACGGATCGCTTCGACCACCTGCTTCACCGTGGTGGTCTTCTGGCCGATGGCGGCGTAGATGCAGATGACGTCGCTCTGCTTCTGGGCGACGATGGCGTCCACTGCGAGAGACGTCTTGCCGGTCTTGCGATCGCCCAGGATCAGCTCGCGCTGGCCGCGGCCGATGGGCAGCATGGCGTCCACCACCAGAAGACCGGTGTGCAGCGGCCGCTCCACGAAGTCGCGCGCGACGATGGGCGGTGCGGGGCGCTCCACCGGCCAGTGGGCCGCCGCCTCGATCGCCCCGCCGCCATCCAGCGGACGTCCCAGCGGATCCACCACCCGTCCCAGCAGGCCTTCACCCACCGGCGTA
>BEIP01000058.1 GCA_002898955.1 bacterium HR39
GTGGAGGCGCTGCGCGAACTCGCCGCCGGCGGGCTCTATCCGCGCGTGGAGCTGCTCGCGCGCGAACGCGAACTGGCCGCGGCGGAAGGGCGGCTGCAGCAGGCGCGCTCCGGACTGCGGGCGCTGCGGGCGGCCCTCGCCGAGGCGGAAAGCCGCCTGCACGCCTTCGACGCCGACACCCGCTCGCGCCTGCGGGCCGAGCTGGAGGGGCGCCGCGGCGAGCTGCGGGCGGTGGAGGAGGAGCTGCGGGCACTGGAAGCGCGCCGCGACGGGCTGCTGGTGCGCGCGCCGGTCGCGGGATTCGTGAGGGACCTGCGCCTGCGCGCCCCCGGCCAGGCCCTGCCCGCCCACGCGCCGGCCCTCGAGATCGTGCCGGAGGGCGAGGAGCTGGTGGTCCGGGTGGCGGTGGCCAACGAGGACATCGGCGATCTGCGGCCCGGCAGCGAGGCGGTGCTCAAGGTCCGCGCCTTCGAGTGGACGCGCTTCGGGACGCTGCGGGGCCGCGTGCGGCGCATCGACGCCGACGCCGAGACGGTGCGGCCGGACCGCCCGCCGGTGTTCGTCGCGGTGGTGGAGATCGACCGCGCCGACCCCGCCTTTGCCCGCTGGGAGGGGCGTCTGCAGCCGGGCATGGTGGTGGACGTGGAATTCCGCACCGGCCGGCGCAGCCTGCTCGACTATCTGCTTGCGCGCCTGCGCGATTCCGCCGGCCGCGCCTTCAGCGAGGGCTGAGATCGCGCGGGGCGCGCTGCGGGCCGCCCATGGCCAGCACCCGGCCGGTGCGCGGATCGATCGCGAAGGTGCGCTCGGCGAAGCCCTCGCAGCGGCGGAAGGTGCCGGCCACGATCCAGTCGTCGTCCTCGTAGCCGACGTCGCGGAACCAGTAGGACAGGCGCAGCACCACCCGTTCCGGCGTCCGCTCCACTTCCTCGACCCGCGTCACCGCCTCCATGCGGGGCTGGGTGCAGATGCCGTCGCGTTCCAGCGCCAGCCGGTCGTAGGTCCAGCGGATCTCCGGCCAGGCCCGCTCCCACAGATCCGCCGGCGCTCCCGGCGGCACCGTGGTGCAGGCGGCGAGTGCCAGCGCGAGGCCGGCGAGGGCGTAGACGAACCGGTTCATCCTCGAGCGCTTTCCCCGAAGTCTCCGGCAGGGAGATGGATCTCGAAGGCCGTGCCGTCAGGGCCGGTGCGGGCGAGGCGGACGGTGCCGCCGTGGGCCTCGACGATCTCGCGGCAGATGGCGAGGCCGAGGCCGGTGCCGCCCTTCGAGGCGAAGGGTTCGAACAGGCGATCGCGCAACTCCTCGGGGATACCGGGCCCGTCGTCCTCCACCAGGATGCGCACCCGCCCGTCGGCACGTCCGGCCCGGATGCGGATGCGGCCGCCCTCGGGCAGCACCCTCTCGGCGTTGCGCAGCAGGTTGAGCAGCACCCGGTCGAAGCGCTCCGGATCCACCGTCACGGTGAGATCGTCGGGAACGTCCAGCTCGACCCGCAGGTCCGGCCGCAGCCCCTCCACCAGCCCGCCGATCCACGGCGCGAGGCGCACCGGCCGCGGCCGCAGCACCGGCTCGCCGCTGCGGGCGTAGTGCACCGTCTCCTCGCACAGGGCGGTGGCGCGCTCGAGGGTGGCGATGATGCGCTCGGCGCGCCTTCGCACCTCCGGATCCTCGCTCGCCTCGAGGCTGTCGGAGACGAGCATGGCCGAGGCCAGCATGTTGCGCAGGTCGTGGTGCAGCCGGCTCACGGCGGCACCCACGGCGGCGAGCCGCGCCCGCTGGCGCAGCAGCGCCCGGATGTCCCGCCCGAGGCAATCAACCTGGTATTCGAGCGTGCCGATCTCGTCCTGCCGGCCGCTCCAGCGCAGCCGGACCGAAGGATCCTCGGGGGCGGCGCAGAAGCGCACCAGATGGTCGGCGAGGCGACGGACGGGCATCACCAGGCTGCCGCGCAGTCCCGTCACCACGCCCACGCCGAGGAGCGCCACCAGCAGCAGCGTGAGCAGCAGGATGCGCTCGGAATAGCCGGCCATCTCGTACCACAGCGTGGCCTCGGCGAAGACCACGCGCACCCGCGCGCCCGCCTCCATCCTCGCCGGAGCCTCCACGGCCACGAGCCGCAGACCGCCCCGCCGCAGGGTGTCCAGGGCGTCGGCGATCAGCCCCGGCCAGGTCGCGCGGGCGAGATCGAAGGTGGCGTCGGCCGGCACGTCCGGCCCCAGCACCACCCGGCCGCCGGCTCCTTCCACCTCGATGCGCAGCGCGCCCACGCCGGTGAGCAGGGCGTCCTCGAGGGCCGGATCGGGCGTGTGGTGGCGGGTGGCGACCGCGGCGATGTACGCGCGCTGGACGAGACCGTCGAGCCACTGCAGGCGGAAGCGGGCGATGGAGGGCAGGTAGACGAGGAGCTCCCCCGCCAGCAGGACGCCGGTCACCAGCAGCACGATGCGGCGCAGAAGGCCGCGTCCCCTCGGTCGCCCGCCGTGATCCACGGGTCTCGCTCTCCGCCTCCCGTGCGGGCCCATTGTGGCACGCCGTCGCGGCAGGCGAGAATGGCGCCCGCGGGGGCGCGGATCAGTCCCCGCTCACGAACACGTGCACCACCGCCGGCTCGCCCGAGCGGGTGCGGGCCAGTGCCGCCGCGAGGGCGGCCGGCAGCTCGTCGCGCCGCTCGACGGTGATGCCGAAGACGCCGCTTGAGCGGGCGATGGCGGCGAAGTTCTGGCGGGGGCCGAGGCCGGTCATGGGGATCTCGTTGGCACGCACGGCGAAGCCGTCGGGATGCAGCTCGCGCACCGAGCGGCGCACCGCCCCCCAGCCGCCGTTGTCCACCACCACGGCCAGCACCGCGACCCGCAGGGCGGCGGCGAGCCGCAGGCAGGCGGCGGGATTGGCGAACAGGAAGGAGCCGTCGCCCATCACCGCCACCACGTCGCGGTGGGGATCGGCGAGCTTCGCGCCCATGGCGGCCGGCAGGCTCCAGCCCAGCCCGCCCGTCCAAGGTTCCTGGAACCAGGAGTCGGGCGCGTGGCGCTGCAGCACGCCGTAGAGGGCGCCCAGCTCGGAGAAGACGCTGGAGGGGCCTTCCTGGAGCAGGTCGCTCAGGGCGAGGCTCACCGCCGCCTTGTCGAGCGGTGCCGTCGCGTCCGCGGCCCGGGCCCGTGCCGCCTCGCGGCGGCGGGCGGCTTCCCCGCGCACCGTTCGCCGCCAGTCGGGATCGGCCCCGCCGCCGAGGACGTCGAGGCGATCGAGCAGCAGCGCGAGGGCCGCATCCGTCTCGCCGGCCAGCGCCACGTCCGCCGGGAACATCCGCACCGGAAAGCGGGAGAACAGCGGATCGGGGCCGAGCTGGACGATGCGGGCATCCGCCGCCGGCCGCTCACGGCGCGGCTGCCAGGGTGCGAGCGAATCGAGCACCAGGACGACGTCGGCGTGCGCGAGGAAGGGCAGGGGATCGGCGCCCACGTGGCCGGGATGGTCGGTGGGCACGGCGCAGCGCAGCGCCCAGTAGCTGCACACCGCCGCCCCGGTCCGCTCCGCCCAGGTTGCGAAGCGGGCGAACACCTCCGGATCGCGCGGGCCGCGCTGGGCGATCACCAGCGGCCGGCGGGCGCCGGCGAGCAGGCGGGCCGCCTCCTCGAGGGCACCGGGATCGGGCACGGTGCGGAAGGGCGACAGGCGTGGCGGCGCCACCGCGAGGTCGGCGGGCACCGGATCGTAGAGGGGCTCGCGGGGCAGGCCGAGGTAGACGGGTCCGGCCGGGGTGGAGCGGGCCACGGCGAGCGCGCGGTCGACCAGCCCGGGGATCTGTGCGCCGTAGCGCAGCTCGAATTCCCACTTGCAGCACTCCCGCACCATCGCCGCCTGGTCGCGCATCTCCTGCCCCCAGCCGATGGGGACGGTGCGCGAGGCGGGATGGCCGTACTCGGTCACGGGCGTGCGGCCGGACATCAGCAGCAGCGGGACCTGGTCGCAGGCGGCGTTGATGCAGCCGATGACGCCGTTGGCGAGCCCGACGTTGGTGTGCAGGATCACCGCCTGCGGCCCGCCGCCGAGCAGGAAGCGCCCGTGGGCGAGACCGAGCGCAAGGTGTTCGTGGGCGCAGGCCACGGCGTCCGGGACCGGCACGCCCTTCGCCCGTGCCTCGGCGAAGGCCTCGACGAGCGGCGGGAAGTCGGTGCCCGCGTTGACGAAGATGCGGTCGATGCCGTGGGCCGCGAGCCGGCGCAGCAGCACGCCGGCGGCCGAATCGAGCATGGAGGGGCCGACGGTCGGGTCCGTGCTCACGGCTTCAGCCTCCCAGGACCCGTGGCAGCCACAGGGTGAGGCCGGGGAAGAGCAGCAGGATCGCGACCCGCCCGAGCTCGGAGAGGAAGAAGGGGACCACCCCGCGGAAGATCTCGGCCATGGGCACGTCCTCGGCGAGCGCGGCGATGACGAAGACGTTCATGCCCACCGGCGGCGTGATGAGGCCGAGCTCGACCACCACGAGCGCGATGATGCCGAACCAGATCTTGAGATCTTCCGTCGACATGCCGAAGGCTGCGCCCTCGGCGCCCTGCCAGGGGCCGCCGTTGATCTCCACCAGCACGGGCCAGAAGAAGGGGATGACCAGCAGGATCATGGACAGGCTGTCCATGAGACAGCCCAGCAGGATCAGCGCCACCAGGAACAGCAGCACCACGACCAGGGGCGGCAGCCCGGCGTGCGCCACCCATTCCGCCGCGGCCTGCGGTACGCCGGCGCGGGACATGAAGATCTTCAGCATCTCGGCGCCGAAGACGATCAGATAGATCATGCCGGTGGTGCGCGCCGTCTCCAGCAGGGCGTCGGCCAGCTCGGCGAGGCCGGGCCGCCGGCGCCACAGCCACACCAGACCCACGAGGAAGACGCCCACCGAGGCGGCGGGGGTCGGGTTGTAGAAGCCGGCGTACATGCCGCCGATCACCAGCCCGAAGACGAAGAGCGTCGGCAGCACGCCGAGCGTGGCGGCGACGAACTCCTCGCGGCCCGCCGTGCCGCCGCGCGGGGCCAGCGCGGGATCGAGCCGGACCAGCAGGGCGATGGTCAGGATGAAGAGGAGCACCGCCAGCAGGCCGGGGATCAGCGCCGCCATGAAGAGCGTGACGACGCTGGCCTCGACGATGATGGCGTAGATGACCAGCACCACCGAGGGCGGGATGAGGATGCCGAGCACGCCGCCGGCGGCCAGGGTGCCGGTGGCGAGTCGGGGATGGTAGCCGTAGCGGCGCAGTTCCGGCAGCGCCACGCGGCCCATGGTGGAGGCGGTGGCGAGCGACGAGCCGCACACCGCGCCGAAGCCGGCGCAGGCGGCGATCGCCGCCATGGCGGTGCCGCCGCGCATCCAGCCGAGCCAGGCGTTGGCGGCGCGGAACAGATCCGAGGAGAGGCCGGCGCGCGTGGCGATCCCGCCCATGAGCACGAACATGGGCACGACCGACAGGTCGTAGATGGAGAACTGGCCGTAGGCCAGCGTCTTGAGCTGGCCGAGGAAGATGGCCGGACCGTAGAGCAGCGAGGTGCCCACGCCGCCCACCACGATCATGGCGTAGGCCACCGGCACCCGCAGCGCGATGAGGAGCACCAGCGCCGCGAGGCCGAGCAGGCCCAGCGTGACGGGATCGGCGATCACCTCGCGCCTTCCCCACGCAGATGGTCCGCCAGCCGCTCCCCGGCGGCGAGGGCCAGCAGCACGAGCGACACGAGGATGGGCACGAACGCCCACCAGACGGGAATCTGCAGGATGGCGGTGGTGTAGCCGTAGGCGCGCTGGTCCAGCATGCCGAGGCTCATGCGCCACAGCAGCACGAGGGCGAAGACCAGGGCGACCAGGTCTCCGAGCACCTCGAAACGTGCCCTGGTGCGCCCGTCCAGCCGGGCCGTGAAGATGTCGGCGATCACGTGGGCACCGGCGAGCTGGCAGTAGGGGAGGAAGGCGAAGGCCGCCACCGCCACGCCCATCTCGGTGAGTTCGATGTCGCCGGGCACCGGCATGCCGAGGAAGGCGGTGCCCACCACCGAGGCCACGTTGACCAGCACGAGGGCGAGGAGGACGGACCCCCCGGCCACGGCCCACAGGACGCAGAGGCGGCGGAGGACGGCGCGCGCGCCGCCCCCCGCCGGGACCGTGCGGATCATGTCCGGTCGCTGTACTTCGCGATCAGCTCACGGGCGGTCTTCACGAGCTCGCGGCCGGGCAGGCCCTGGCCCTCCACCTCCGCGATCCAGCGCTCGACCACCGGCTCCAGCGCCGTCTCGAAGGCGGCGGTCTCCTCGGCGCCCAGCCCGATGTGCTGGACGCCGGCCTTCAGGGCCACGTCCACCCCCACCTTCTCCTCGGCCCACCAGCGCCGGCCGACCTCCGCCCACCACTCGGCGGTGGAGGCGTCGCGGAACGCCTTCTGGATGTCGGGCGGCAGGCTGTCCCAGCGCGCCTTGTTCATGGTCACCTGGAAGGTGGTGGTGCCGAGCCGCGTGCCGTTCTCGAGCTCGATCAGGTACTTCACGAGCTGCTGCAGGCGCAGGGAGGGAATGATCTCGAAGGGCAGCAGCATGCCGTCGATCACGCCCTTCTGCAACGCCTGCGGCACGTCAGGCACCGGCATGGCCACCGGCGCGGCACCCAGCGCCTCCAGCACCCAGGCGCCGGTGCGGGTGGGAATGCGCATGCGCAGCCCCCGAAGGTCCTCGGGCCGGCGCACGGGTTTCTCGCGCATGTGGATGGCCTGGCCGGCGTGCACGTGGAGGAACATGACCTCCATGCCGCGGTAGTCGTCGCTCAGCCACTCCCGCAGCATGTCGTGCATGGCGAGATTCGTCGCCACCGGGTTGTTCCGGTAGACGAAGGGCAGCTCGAACACCTCGGTGCGCGGGAACTGGCCCGGCGTGTAGCCGTTCACCGTCCAGATCAGGTCCACCACGCCGTCGCGCACCTGCTGGACGAGCTCCGGCGGGCGACCGCCGAGGGTCATGGACGGATAGATCTCGATCTTCACCCGTCCGCCCGAGAGCTCCTCCACCCGCCGCGCCCACGGCTCCAGCATGTTGCGCTGGGCGGGCGACTGGGCGGGGAGGAAGTGGTGGAGCTTGAAAGTGAACTCGGCGGCCCGTGCGCTCCTGCGCGCGAAGGCGGCGAGCGGCAGGGCGACGGCGGTGCTGGCGAGGAACTCGCGACGCTTCATCTCCGTGCACTCCCCTCCTCGGGCCGGAGCTCCGCGGAGCCCCGGCCGGTCCGATGGCCCGGTCGGCCGGCACGGGCGTACGGTACGACCCGGCGGACACCGCCGCAAGGGCGCGACCGTGACCGACAGGCGCACACGTTCGCGATTTTCGCACGATGTGTCCGATCAGCGGACGGTCGCCGGCCGTCA
>BEIP01000059.1 GCA_002898955.1 bacterium HR39
CGCGGCATCCAGGCGTCGATCAGTGCCTCGATCGCCTGCCCGCGGGCGGGATCGACCAGCGGACGCAGCCACAGATGCCGCGGCCGCGGGCGGGGATGCCGCTCCGGCTCTTCGCCGAGCAGCCGGCGGACGACCACCGCCCGGGGGTCTTCCGTCGCCGGGGAGACGAGCGCGTCCACCAGCGCTCCCTCGACCGCACAGAGCAGCGCCCGGGGCAGGTCCGTGCCGGCCGGGACGGCGTCCGGCACGGCCGGCGGAGAGGCGGAGGCCAGGCGGTCGACGAGGGCAGCCACGTCCCGGTGGGCCACGGCATCCGGCGGAGCGAAGGCGGCGCCGAGTCCGCGCAGCCGCTCCCCGCCGCCGTCCACCTCGATCTCCACCAGCCATTCGACGATGCCCGGCGCCGGCTCGCGCCGGCCCGCACGCAGCAGTCGCATCCCCCTCATGTCCCCTCCGGTCCGCTCGACTCGTCCGCGAGGGCCTGCAGCATGCCGGCGAGGCGCGCCGCCACCACCTCGGGCAGCGCTTCGCCGGCCGGGATCTCCAGCACCACCTCGCGGCCCGAGGCCGTCCGCGCCAGCAGGCGGCGCAGCCGGGCCGGCGACGGCCACGGACGGGGCCGCAGCCGCGGCAGCACCCGCACCGCGCGGGACCCGGATACCGGCAGACCCGTGAGGGGGTGGAGCGCCACCGCCACCTCCATCGGATCGACCGCCCGCGCGATGGCGAGCAGTTCGTCCGCTCCGTCGTCCTCCCCGTCGATGCCGGGTGCGCAGAGGACCAGCTCCACGTGCAGCCCGCGGGCGACGTCGGCGAGGCGCGCGAGCTCCCGGGCGAAGCGGGCGACGGCCGCGGCCTCCTCGCCCGGCGGCAGCATGCGGCCCACGGGTGCGTCGAGCATGCACCAGCGCGCGCCCAGCTCGGCCAGCTGGTGGAGCAGCCGCTCGATGCCGAGCCCCACCCGCCGGCGGGCGAGGTCGTCCGCCCCCCACAGCACGGTGCGCTGCTCCTCGTCGAGCGCGCCGGCCGCTCCCGCCACGGCCACGCCTTCGTCGAGGCAGGTCCGCAGCCATCCGGCCAGCTCGTCTCCCTGCGGCAGCCCGCCGCCGCCGAGCCACAGTTCGACGGCCTCGATGCCGCACGCACGCGAGATGCGGCACAGTTCCGGCAGCGGCCGCCCGGCGAAGGCGGCACCGCCCAAGACCAGTCGCACGGGAAGCGACCTCCGCTCCACCACGGGTGCAGATCGGCGGAAGGCGGAACGCCTTCAAGAGCGGACGAGGGACTCCACGGTGTCCCCCACGACCGCGCCGCGGGCGCGCCGCTCTTCGCGCTCGCGCAGCAGCCGGTCGAGCCAGCCGATCTCCATCTCCGGCACCGGGGAGAGCAGCAGCCCGGTGCAGGGGTGGTGGGGCGGGCGCAGCACCTCGCTCTCGGGGCCGCTCTCCACCACCCGTCCCTGCAGCATCACCACGATGTCGTCGGCGATGGCCTTCACGGTCGCGAGGTGGTGGGTCATGTGGATGGCCGCGAGCTGCCCGTCCGCGGTGGCGGTCCCGCTGGCGGCCGGCACCTCGATCCGGGTGGTGACGTCCAGATCCGTGGTGGGTTCGTCGAACACCACGAGATCCGGCCGAGGCACGAGCGCCATCACCGTCATGGCCCGCTGGAGCTGGCCGCCGGGGACCCGGTCGGGGTAGCGCCGGCCGAAGGTCCCGGGATCCGGCAGGTGCAGGCGGGCGAAGAGACGGCGCGCCCCGGCGCCCGCTTCCGCCTCGTGCGTGACGCCGTGCTCCACCGCCACCTCGATGCGCCGGTCCTCGATGCGGTGCGCCGGGTCGAAGGCGGCGGCACCCGGCGTCACGCAGGTCACCCGCCGGCCGCGGATCTCGCGCAGGCGCTCGTGGGTTGCACCGAGGATGTCCTCGCCCTCCGGCAAGATGCGGCCGCCGGCGAGGCGCACGTCGTCGAACGGCGGCGTGTCGCAGCGCATGGCGAAGGCGCGATGCCCCGCGCTCGGCACGTCGGCGAGCCCGACGCCCGGTACGCGGGCCAGAAGCGGCGCCGTCTTCGGGTCGGGGTCGTCGACGAAGTGGGCCTGTCCCGACTGCAGCGCGTTCGTCCGCGCCGCCGGAAGGTCGATGGCCGGCACCGGATGTCCGCCGCGCTCCGGCTTCGCGGCCGCCGCCCGTCCGGCCAGCCGGCCGGGCACCGACAGGCCCGCACCGGCCACCGCACCGGCCCCTAGCAGGCTGCGTCGCCGCAGCGACAGGATCCGGTTCCCGGAGCCCATCGCGTCCTCCCTCCCGGCTGAGTGCGCACCTTGGTGTGTCTCGCGATACGGCGCAGGATGCGCCGCCGGCTCACCGGCGCGCGGACGCGATGCGAACCCTCGGGCCGGGAAGGGCTCAGCCGGCCGGGCGTTCGCCGCGGATGAAGCGGATGATGGCGGAGAAGTCGAGGTCGGCGTTGCCCTGCTGGACGAACAGCCGGTAGAGCTGGGCGGCCATGGCGCCGAGCGGCGTGGCCGATCCCGCCTGCTGCGCCGTCTGCTGCACGAGGCCGAGGTCCTTGAGCATCATCGCCGCGGTGAAGCCCGGCCGGTAGTCGCGGTTGGAGGGCGCCTGCGGCACCGGTCCCGGCACCGGGCAGTAGGAGGTGAGCGACCAGCACTGGCCGGAGGACTTCGAGGCGATCTCGAACAGCCGCTCGTGCTCGAGCCCGAGCCGCTCGGCCAGCACGAAGGCCTCGCACACCGAGATCATCTGGATGCCCAGCATCATGTTGTTGCAGATCTTGGCCGCTTGGCCGGTGCCGGGCCCGCCGGCGTGGATCACGGCCCTGCCCATGGCCTCGAGCAGCGGCTTCGCCCGCGCGAAGGCCTCCTCGCTGCCGCCCACCATGAAGGTGAGGGTCGCGGCCTCGGCTCCCGCCACGCCGCCGGAGACCGGAGCGTCCACCATGACGAAGCCGCGCGCCTAGGCCTCGCGGTGCACGAGCCGCGCGGTCTCCACGTCGATGGTCGAGGAGTCCACCAGCAGCGCTCCGGCCGGGGCGTGGGCGAGGATGCCGTCCCCGCCGAGATAGGCCTCGCGCACGTGCGGGCCGGCCGGCAGCATGGTGATCACCGCTTCCGCCCCCCCGAGCGCGGCGGCCGGCGAGTGCGCCACGGCGAGATTGGCCGCGCAGGCCCGCTCGCGCGCCGCCTCCACCACATCGTAGCCGACCACCTCGTGGCCCGCTTTCGCGAGATTGCGGGCCATGGGCAGGCCCATGTTGCCGAGACCGAAGAAGGCGACCTTCATCCCCACCTCCCCGCCTGATCGGCTTCAGACGTCGTTCCAGTCGAACCCCAGGTCCCTGCCGGGCACAGGCTGGAACACCCGCTCGACCTCCTCCCCGGGGACCTCCTCGATGCTCTTCCACGTCCAGCGCGGACGACGGTCCTTCTCCACCACCATCGCCCGCACCCCCTCGGCGAACTCGCGGCCCTCGAGGAAGCGCCGGACCATGCGGTACTCGAGCTGCAGGCAGCGCTCGAAGTCGAGCTCCGCGCCGCGGGCGAGCTGGCGCGCGATCACCCGCAGCGAAAACGGCGAACGCTGGCGCAGGACCTCGAGGGTGCGCGCGCCGAAGGCGTCCTTCTCGGCCTCCAGCCGGCGGACGATCTCGAACAGGTCGTCGGTCGAGAAGCCGTCGAGCACGTGGGGCCGCAGGGCGGCGAGCGGGGCGTCGCCGGGATCGTCCGCGAGATCGGCCAGCACCTCGCCCAGCACCTGCCGGAAGCGCTCGCGCGGGGCGGCGGCCAGCTCCTCCTCGAGCACCGCGATCCGGGCGGCGGGCATGTAATGGGTGGCGACGCCGAGCATCAGGCAGTCGGCCCCGTTCGCCCGCTCGTCGGTCAGCCCGAGATACCAGCCGAAGCGGTCGGGCAGCCGCGGCAGGAAGAAGGTGCCGCCCACGTCGGGGAAGAAGCCGATCGCGGCCTCGGGCATGGCGAAGACGGTGTTCTCGGTGGCGATGCGCACGCCGCCGTGGATCGAGATCCCCACGCCACCGCCCATGGTGATGCCGTCCATGAAGGCGATGTACGGCTTGGGAAAGCGCTTGACCCGCCAGTCGAGGCGGTATTCGTCGCGGAAGAAGCCGAGCGCGGCCTCTGGTCCCTCGCGTTCGCGCACGCTCACGATCTCGCGCACGTCGCCGCCGGCGCAGAAGGCCCGGCCCGGGGCCGGGCGCACCAGCACCCCCGCGATCTCCGGATCCTCCCGCCAGGCGGCCAGCGTGCGCGAGAGCACCCGCACCATGGCCCGGTCGAGGGCGTTGAGGGCGTCCTGACGGTCGAGGATCACGACGCCGAGGTGCCCGCGGCGCTCGATGCGCAGGAAGGGCGTCTCGTCGAGGCCCGTCATCGGCTCCTCCGCCGTCTTCACCGCCGCCCGAGCAGGCGGCGGGCCACGATCAGCCGCATGATCTCGTTGGTGCCCTCGAGGATGCGGTGCACCCGCAGGTCGCGCAGGTAGCGCTCGATCCCCGTCTCGCGGATGTAGCCGTAGCCGCCGAAGAGCTGCAGCGACCCGTCCACCACGTTCCAGCCCGTCTCGGTGGCGAGGCGCTTGGCCATGGCGGCCTGCATGGCGGCATCCGGCGCACCGGCATCGAGCGCCGCGGCCGCCTTCCAGGTGAGCAGCCGCGCCGCCTCCAGCTCGGTGTACATGTCGGCGATGCGGAACTGGGTGTTCTGGAAGTCGGCGATGGGCCGGCCGAACTGGCGGCGTTCCTGCACATATGCCATCGCCCGCTCGAGGCAGGCCCGCGCCCCGCCGAGCGAGCAGGCGGCGATGTTGATGCGCCCGCCGTCCAGTGCCCGCATGGCGATCCTGAAGCCCTCGCCCTCCTCGCCGAGGCGGTTCGCGACGGGCACCCGGCAGTCCGCGAAGGTGACGGTGGCGGTCGGCTGGGAGTGCCAGCCGAGCTTCTCCTCGTTGCGGCCGAAGGACAGGCCGGGTGTGCCCTTCTCCACCACCACCGCCGAGATGCCGTGCGGACCCTCGCCGCCGGTGCGGCACATGACGACGTAGACGTCGCTGGCGCCCGCACCCGAGATGAAGACCTTGGTGCCGTTGAGGACGTAGTGGTCGCCCTCGCGGCGCGCCGAGGTGCGCAGGCCCGCCGCGTCCGAACCCGCATGGGGCTCGGTGAGGCAGTAGGAGGCGAACTTCGCCATGGTGCACAGATCGGGCAGCCAGCGACGGCGCTGCTCCTCGCTGCCGAAGGCGTCGATCATCCACGCCACCATGTTGTGGATGGAGATGTAGGCGGCGGTGTACGGGCAGGCGGCGGCCAGCTCCTCGAACAGCACGGCTCCGGCGAGGCGCGAGAGGCCCGTGCCGCCCACGTCCTCGCGCACGAACAGCCCGGCGAAGCCGAGCGAGGCCGCCTCGCGCAGCACCTCCACCGGGAAGATCTCCTCCGCGTCCCAGCGGGGCGCCTCGGGCAGCATCCGCTCCCGCGCGAAGGCGCGCGCCGCCTCCTGCAGCGCCCGCAGGTCCTCGTCCAGCTCGAACACCGGCCCGACCTCCCTCGCTCCGGACAGCGCGGTAGCCCCGTCCCCGCCTGGCGTCAACGAAGCTGCGGCAGGCCGCCCCTCAGCGCATGGTGGCGGGCAGCCACAGGGCGATCTGCGGGAAGGCCACCAGCAGGGCGAGGCGGACCAGGTCGGCCAGCACGAAGGGCGGCAGGCCGCGCACGACGGTGGAGAGCCGCAGGCCGGGGACGGTGCCCTGGATGACGAACAGGTTCATGCCCACGGGCGGCGTGATCAGCCCGAGCTCGGCCACCGTCACCACCACGATACCGAACCAGACCGGATCGTAGCCGAGCTCCAGCACCACCGGGAAGACGAACGGGATGGTCAGCAGGATCATGCTGAGGCTGTCCATGAAGCAGCCCAGCACGACGTAGAACAGCAGGACGGCGATCATGACGGGAAGCGGCGACCAGCCGGTGGCCCGCACCCATTCCACGAGGCCGTGCGGCAGGCCGGTCATCTCGACGAAGTGGTTGAAGACCGCCGCTCCCATCAGGACGAGGAAGATCATGCCCGAGATCCGGGCCGTCTCCAGCAGCGCGTCGGCCAGCACGGCTCCGCCCAGGCTGCCGCGCACCAGCGCCAGCCCCACCGCGCCCGCCGCACCCACCGCGGCCGCTTCGGTGGGCGAGAACAGCCCCACGTAGATGCCGCCGATCACCACCACGAACAGCAGCGCCACCGGCCGCACCTCGCGCAGCGCCCGCCGCCGTTCGCGGGGGTCGGCCGCCTCGCCCGGCGGGGCGAGATGGGGGAAGAGCCGCAGGGTGAGGCTCACCGCCGCCATGTAGAGGCCGGTGGCGAGCACACCCGGCAGCAGCGCGGCGGCGAAGAGCTCGCCGATGCTCTGCTCGGTCAGCAGACCGTAGAGCACCAGCAGGATGGAGGGCGGGATCAGCACCCCCAGCGTGCCGCCGGCGGCGATGCTGGCGGCGGCGAGGCCGGGATCGTAGCCGCGCCGCTCCATCTCCGGATAGGCGACCCGCGCCATGGTGGCGGCGGTGGCGAGCGACGAGCCGCAGATGGCGCCGAAGCCGGCGCACGCCCCGACGGTGGCGAGCGCCAGACCGCCGCGAAAGCGCCCCACCAGCGCGTCCACCGCCCGGAACAGGGCGGCCGAGAGGCCGGCACGGGCGGCGAAGACGCCCATGGCGACGAACAGCGGCACCACCGAGAGGGAATAGGGAAAGACCGCCTCGAAGGGGGCGGCGCCGAGCACGAAGCCGACGGTCACCGCGCCGCCGGTGAGCCACAGGCCCGCCGCGCCCACGAGCCCCATGGCCACCGCCACCGGCACCCGCAGCAGCACCAGCAGCACGGCCGCCGCGAAGCCGAGCACGCCGAGGAGAGGCCCGCTCACGGCCGGTCGTCCTCCCGGCGCGAAAGCGCGTCGACCAGGTCCAGAAGAGCGGCGGGGAGCGCCAGGGCGAGGCCCGCGAGGAACGGGATCCAGTAGGCCTCCATCGGGATCTGCAGGGTGACGGAGCGGTCACCCATCAGCCGCACGGTGGCGAGCTGGTCGAGGCCGTGGCGCAGCACGAGGCCGAGGAAGAGCAGCGAGGCGAGGGCGGCGAGCAGGTCGAGCGCGGCCCGCAGCGGTGCCGGCAGGTGGAGATAGAGCAGGTCCACCGCCACGTGGCCGCGGGCCAGAAAGGCGGCGGGGATGGCCAGCGCCGCGCAGCTCACCACGAAGAGCTGGACGAGGTCGACGCTGCCGACGAGCGCCCAGCCGAGCGGTATGCCCGTCGCCAGCCCGACGA
>BEIP01000060.1 GCA_002898955.1 bacterium HR39
TGGAGGAGGCCGCGGCGGGGCTCGGGGAGGGCGACCGGCTCCTGATCGCGGGCTTCCTCGATTCCCGCCTCCTTGCGGCGCTCGCCCGCCGGCTGCGCCCACGCGGCGTGCGCGTCCAGCTCAACCTCGCGCCCTTTGCCTGCGACTACGGCGATCTGTGGGAGAGCGTGGACCTGGTGGTGGCAAACCGCGCCGAACTGGACATCCACTTCGGAACCCCCGATCCCCGGGTGGCGGCGCTGCGCCTGTTCGCCCGCGGCGTGCGCGCCGTGGTCGCCACGGCGGGGCCCGGAGGGGCGTGGTGGCTGGAGCCGGAGCGCGCCTTCCACGTGCCGGCACCGCGCGTTGCGGCGGTGGACACCACGGCGGCGGGCGACGTGCTGGCCGGAGTGCTGGCGGCGGAGCTGCACCGCGGGGCGGGGCCTTCGGATGCCCTGCGCCTCGCCGTGCACGCCGCGAGCCTCGCGGTGACGCGTCCGGGTGCCGTCCCCTCCATCCCCTCCGCCGCGGAGATCGAGCGGCTGCGGCGCGAGCTCGCGGGAGGGGAACCGTGAGCGCGCGCCGCTGGCTGGTTCCGCTCGGCTGGCACGCCGGCATCCAGGCGGCGGAACTGGTGGCGGCCGGCCGGGCGCTGCCGGTGCTGGGCGGCGGCTTCGCCGTCTCCGCCTTCACCCTGCGGCGCGCAGCAGGGGAGGGGCCGGAGGTGCTGGATCCCGCCGCCGCGGCCGCCCGCCATCCCGAAGAGATCGCCGCCCTCGCCCGGCCGCGCGCGGCACCCTTCGACCGCCCGCGCATCGCCGGCGTGCTCAACCTCACACCCGACTCCTTCTCCGGCGACGGGCTGGCGGGGGCGCGGGATGCGGCGCTGGCCCGGGCGCGGGAGATGGTGGCGGCCGGGGCCGACTGGGTGGAGGTGGGCGGCGAGTCGGTGCGCCCGGGAGCCGAGGCGGTGCCGGTGGAGGAGGAGCTCGCCCGCATCCTCCCGGTGCTGGAGGCGCTCTCCGCCGAGCGCATCCCCTTCGCCGTCGAGACCCGGCGGGCTGTGGTGATGCGCCGCGCGCTGGAGCTGGGCGCGGCGATGCTGAACGATTCGAGCGGCTTCACCTTCGATCCGGAAGCGGCATCGGTGGCGGCATCCTCCGGCGCCGTGCTCGTGGTCACCCACAGCCGCGGCGATCCCGCCACCATGAACCGCGCGCCCTTCTACCGCGACGTGGTGGCGGAGGTGCTGGACGAGCTGGATGTGCGCATCCGGCGCCTGCTCGATCTCGGCGCGCGCGAAGAGCGCGTGCTGGCCGATCCCGGCTTCTGCTTCGCCAAGAAGGAGCCGCACGATCTGGAGCTGCTGCGCCGGCTGCCGGCGCTGCACGGGCTCGGCCAGCCGCTCTACGTGGGCCTCTCGCGCAAGGGCCTCACCCGCGCCCTCGAGGCGGTGCGCCCGCCGGCAGCGCGCCTTCCGGCCTCCCTCGCCGCCGCCTTCCACGCGCTCTGGTGCGGGGCGCGGCTGCTGCGGGTGCACGACGTGGCCGAGACCCGGCAGGTGGTGGAGCTGTTCACCGCTCTCTGCGGCGAAGCGCCCGCCCCGCAGCCGCTTTGACAGGGTGCGGAACGCCCCCTATATGCCCGCTCGCTTCGCGCCGGACGGACATTCGCACGGGGATGGCCTGCCGTGAAACGGACCTATCAGCCGAGCCGCCTCATCCGCAAGCGTCGCCACGGCTTCCGGGCCCGCATGGCCACGGTGGGCGGCCGCCGGGTGCTCAAGCGGCGCCGGGCGAAGGGCCGCAAGCGCCTGACGGTGTGAGCGGCGGCGCGCCGCGGGTCCGCCTCGAGCGGCTCAGGCGGCGTCAGCAGTTCCTCGCGGCGGCGCGCGGCGCGAAGGTGCACATGCCGGTGCTGGTGGTGCAGTGCGTGCCCCGGCCCGGCGGCGATGCGGAGCCCACCATCGGGGTGGGCTTCACCGCATCGAGGAAGGTGGGCAACGCCGTCGCGCGCAACCGAGCCCGCCGGCGGCTGCGCGAGGCGGCGCGCCGGGTGCTGCCCGAGGTGGGGGAACCCGGCTGCGATTACGTGCTGATCGCCCGGCAGGCGGTGGTGACATGTCCCTTCGCGGAACTGGAGCGGCAGCTCGCGGAAGCGGTGCGGCGCCTGCGGGCGGGGTGCCGGGAGAAGGCGTCCGCCCCGGAGCGACCGCCCGCTTCCTGATCGCCCTCGTCCAGGTCTACCGCTACCTCGTCTCGCCGCTGCTCGCGCCGCGCTGCCGCTATCTGCCCACCTGTTCCGAATACGCCGTCGAGGCCCTGCGCCGTCACGGCGCGGTGCGCGGCGGCCTCCTCGCCCTGCGGCGCATCCTGCGCTGCCATCCCTGGGGCGGCCAAGGCTACGACCCGGTGCCGCCCGCCGATCCCCCGCAGTCCCGAGCCGGATCCCGCCGATGAGCGAACAGCGCAATCTGGTGCTCGCCATCGCCCTGTCGGTGGCCATCATCCTGGCCTTCGAGTACTTCTACGAGATCCCGCGCCGCCAGCGCCTCGCCCAGCAGCAGGCGCAGCAGCCGGTGGCCACGCAGACGGCACCGCAGGAGGAGGCGAGGGTCCCGGGCCCGGGGGCGATGCCGGATCTCGGCGAGCAGCTTCCGGAGACGGCGCTGCGCTCGGTGCCGCGCGCCCCGGTCGACAACCCGCGCGTTTCCGGCTCGGTCGATCTGGTCGGCGCGAGGATCGACGATCTCGTGCTCGACGACTACCACGTGGAGCCGGATTCCGCCTCGCCGCGCATCCGTCTCCTCCATCCCGCCGGCACCGCCCGTGCCTATTTCGCCGAATTCGGCTGGACCGCCACGGATCGGGAGCTGAAGCTGCCCGGTCCCGACACGCCGTGGCAGGTGGTGTCGGGGAAGGTGGCGCCGGGCGAGACACTGGTGCTGCGCTGGGACAACGGCGAGGGCGTCGTCTTCGAGCAGCGCATCGGCATCGATTCGGACTACATGTTCACCGTCGAGCGCCGGGTGATCAACAACACGGACCGGCCGCTCACCCTCTACCCCTACGGGCTGGTCAGCCGCCGCGGCACGCCGCAGACGCTGGGCTACTACATCCTCCACGAGGGCCCGATCGGCGTCGTCGAGGGTCGGCTGCACGAGATCGACTACACGGACCTGGTCGAAGACGGACCCCAGCGTTACGAAACGACGGGCGGCTGGCTCGGCATCACCGACAAGTACTGGCTGGTGGCGCTGGTGCCGGACCAGCGGGAAAAGGTGACGGTCACCTTCCGCCACGTCGACCGAAACGGCACGCCGGTCTACCAGACGGACTTCGTGCGCCCGGCGGTGACCGTGCAGCCCGGGGGCGAGGCGGCGGTCACGGATCGCGTCTTCGCCGGCGCCAAGGAGGTGGAGCTGCTCGACCGCTACGAGGCGGAGCTGGGCATCCCGCTGTTCGACCGGGCCGTGGACTTCGGCTGGTTCTACTTCCTGACCAAGCCGATCTTCTACATGCTCCATTACCTCTACAAGTGGACCGGCAACTACGGCGTCGCCATCCTGATCATGACGCTGCTGGTCCGGCTGGCGATGTTCCCGCTGGCCAACAAGTCCTTCCGCGCCATGAACCGGATGAAGCAGCTCCAGCCGGAGATGATGCGCATCCGCGAGCTGTACGAGAACGACCGCGAGCGGATAAACCGCGAGCTGATGGAGCTCTACCGGCGCGAGAAGGTCAATCCGGCGGCGGGCTGCCTGCCCATCGTGATCCAGATCCCGATCTTCTTCGCGCTCTACAAGGTACTGTTCGTCAGCATCGAGATGCGCCATGCGCCGTTCTTCGGCTGGATCCGCGACCTCTCGGCACCCGACCCCACCAACCTGTTCAACCTGTTCGGGCTGCTCCCGTGGGATCCGCCGGGATTCCTGCACGTGGGCGCGCTGCCGCTGGTGATGGGCTTCACCATGTGGCTGCAGCAGAAGCTCAACCCGCAGCCGGCCGATCCGGTCCAGGCGAAGCTGATGAACCTGCTGCCGGTCATGTTCACCTTTCTCTTCGCCCAGTTCCCGGCCGGGCTGGTGCTCTACTGGACCTGGAGCAACATCCTCGCCATCGCCCAGCAGTGGTTCCTGCACCGGCAGATGGAGCGGGAGGAGGCGGCGAAGGCGGGCCGGGCGGGGTGATGCGCGTCGCGGTGGTGCGACCGCGCGTCCCCTCCACCCCCGCGCGAGCACCTTGACAGGGTGCCCTGGCGCCATGATACCCGTGGGCCGGACGTGGAGGTCCCCCGAGATCCCGAAACAACGCCCCGCGGAGGGCGCCGCATGCCCACGGACTCCCTGACCGCCGTTCCGCTGGAGCCCGCCGGTCCCGGCATCCTCGACCTCGTGCTGGCCGCCGATCCGGTGGTGAAGCTCGTGCTGCTGGTGCTGCTCGCCGCCTCGGTGTGGTCGTGGGCGGTGATCCTGGAGCGCGGGATGCGCCTGCGCCGGCTGCAGCGCCGCGCCGCCCGCTTCGAGCAGGAATTCTGGTCGGTCCCCGCGCTGGCCGATCTCTACCGCCGTCTCGTGAAGGCGCCCGACCACCCCATGGCGCTCATGTTCGTCAACGCCATGGCCGAATGGCACGAGGCCGCCAAGAGCCCCGATCCCGAGGCCCAGCGCAACCTGCTGGAGCGGATCGAGCGGGTGCTGGCCCTCACGCTCGATCGCGAGATGGACCGGCTGGAGGCCGGCCTTGCCACCCTCGCCACCATCGGCTCGGTGGCGCCTTTCGTCGGCCTGTTCGGCACGGTGTGGGGCATCATGAACAGCTTCCAGGGCATCGCGCGGACCGAGTCCACCTCCCTCGCGGTGGTGGCGCCGGGCATCGCCGAGGCCCTGTTCGCCACCGCCATGGGCCTGTTCGTGGCGATTCCCGCGGTGGTGGCCTACAACCGCCTCTCCCGCGGCTTCGATTCCTACGCCGCGCGCCTGTCCGCCATGGCCGACGAGTTCGTGGTGGTCCTCGCGCGCGAGTTCGACCAGCGCCAGAAGGCGGCCTGAGCCATGGCGGGCGGCATCCACCACGGCGGCGGCGTGCGGCGGCGTTCGCGCCGCATGCGCCGGCAGATGGCGGAGATCAACGTCACGCCCTTCGTGGACGTGATGCTGGTGCTGCTGGTGGTGTTCATGGTGACCGCCCCGCTCATGGTGAGCGGCGTGCCGGTGGAGCTGCCGCGCGCCGACGGGGCGGCCGTGCCCAATGCGGAGGAACCACTGGTGATCACCGTCACCCGCGAGGGGGCGGTCTACGCGGGCAAAGAGCCGTTGCCGCGCGGTGATCTGGCGGTGGCCTTCGCCGCACTCGCCGGGGAGGATCGCGGGCGGCGGGTCTACGTGCGGGCCGACCGGGATGTGGACTACGGGACGGTGATGGAGGTGATGGCGGCGCTGCGCGGTGCCGGGCTCACGCGCATCGCCCTGCTCACCCGGCCGCCGCACACCGAGACGGCCCGGCTGGTCGAGCCCGCCGCCGCGGCCCGCTGAGGGGAGGGCGGCGTGCGCCCGGCGCTCCTGGCCTCGCTCCTGCTCCACGCCGCGGCCATCGCCGCGCTGCTGCGGCTTTCCGGCACCACGCCCCCGCCGCCTCCCGAGCTGCCGCTGATGGTGGAGCTGGTGGCGGCCCCGGAGGAACCGCCGGAGGACCATCCGGCCGAGGCGGCGGCCGAGCCGGTGGAGACGGCACCGCTGCCGCCGCGCACCGAACCGGCCGCTCCGCCGCCCGCACCCGAACCGACGCCACCGGCCGAGAGCACACCGGTCCCCGAGCCGGCACCGGCATCCGAGCCGGCTCGGGCGCCCGAGCCGCCGGCGCAGTCGCAACCCGCCACCGTGGCGGCGAAGGAACCGGTGACGCAGCCCGCGGCGGAACCCGAGCCTTCCGCACCCGCTCCGCCCGAGCAGCCGCCGCCCGCAGCGCAGCCGGACCCGCCGGAGCCGCCCGCCCGCGAGCCCGCGCCTCCGCCGCCGCCTCCCCCGCAGCCGGCGGAGAAGGTCGCGACTGCCCGACCCGAGCCGGCGCCCGCGGCGGGTCCGAAGCCTCCGCGACCACCCGCGCCGCGTCCCGCACCCGTGCGCGTGGCCCGCGTGGAAGCGCCGCAGCGGCCGCTTCCGCCCGCACCGCGCCCACGGGTCGAGACGCCGCCGCAGCAGGCGAAGACGGCACCCGATGGCGAGACGGCGGACGTGCAGCGCACCGACGACTTCGAGGCGCTCCTGCGCAGCGTCGAGACCCTCACCCGGCGCGAGCGGGACGAGGTGAAGCGCGAGGGGCGGGGCGAGGGGCGTGAGCGGGGCACGGCGCCGCGTCCCCCCGAGGAGGAGCCGGCCGAGCGACCCGTCTCGCCGGCGCAGCTCGCCGCGCTGCAGCGCATGGTGGAGGAACAGGTCTACCGCTGCTGGACCATCCCCCTGGGAGCGCGCGGCCTGCACGGCATGCGGGTCGTCGTCCGCTTCGAGCTCGACCGCGCGGGGCGGCTCGTCTCCAGCGAGGTGGTGGACCGCGAGCGCTTCGCCCGCGATCCCGTCTTCCGCATCCTCGCCGAGAGTGCCATCAGGGCGGTGGAGCGCTGCGCGCCCCTGCGCCTTCCGCCGGAAGCCTGGGCGGCCTGGCGCGTCATCGAGATGAACTTCGATCCGGCAAGGGCTCTAAGCGGATGAGGGGACCGGCACTCGCCCGGCGCCATCTCCTGACCGGCCTCGCCGCGGCGGGCGGCCTCGTGGCGGTGCGCGCGGCCTTCGCGCAGCTGCGCGTCGACATCACCCGCGGGCGGGTGGAGCCGCTCGCCGTCGCGGTGGCTCCCTTCCTGTACGACGCTCCGGAACTCGCCGCCCTCGCCCGCGACATCCCGGACGTGGTGGCGGCGGACCTCGAGCGCTCCGGCTTCTTCCGCCGCATCGACCCGCGCCGTCATCCCCAGACGCCCGACGCCATGGCCGCCCAGCCCGACTTCGCCGCCTGGCGGGCGGTGGACGCCCAGGCGCTGGTCACGGGCCGCGTGGCCCTGGCCGGAGCGGACACGCTGGCGGTCGAGTTCCGCCTGTGGGACGTGTTCCTCGGCAGCCAGCTCGCCGGCTTCCGCTACACCCTCGCGCGGGGCCTGTGGCGGCGGGCGGCGCACCGCATCGCCGATGCCGTCTACGAGCGGCTCACCGGCGAGCGGGGCTGGTTCGACACCCGCATCGCCTATGTGGCGGAGAGCGGCCCCGCCACCCGGCGCATCAAGCGCATCGCCGTCATGGACAGCGACGGGGCGAACCACCGCTTCCTCACCGACGGCCGCGATCTGGTGATG
>BEIP01000061.1 GCA_002898955.1 bacterium HR39
TTCCGATCTAAGGCGAAGACCTTCGAGGGACCGCGCCGCAGGGCGAGCTCCAGCGCCATGACACCGGTGGGACCGAGGCCGACCACGGCGAGGCTGTCGCCCGGCTTCACGTCGGCGAGCTCGTTCGCCAGCACGGCGGTGGGGAGATTGCACGAAAGCGTCAGGGCCTGCCGGTCGTCGAGGTCGGGGTGGACCCTGAGGGTGTGGGCGTCGGCCAGCGGGATGATCATGTACTCGGCCTGGGTGCCGTTCAGATCGCCGAAGGCGGCACCGTAGCCGTAAACCGCGGCCTTCGTGGTCTCGCAGTGGGCGGTGTTGTTCCTGCGGCACTGATAGCACTCGCCGCAGGAGACCGAATAGGCCATGCTCACCCGGTCACCCGGCTTGAAGCGGCCCACCTCCCTGCCGACTTCCACCACCTCGCCGGAGAGCTCGTGACCGAGGCGGGACTCGCCGCGCTTCATCAGCCCGTCGAGGGTGCCGCGCCAGATGTGCAGGTCCGAACCGCAGATCGAAGTGGCCCGCACCTTGACCAGGATCTCGTGCGGCTGGGTGATCTTCGGCTCGTCCACGTCCACGCAGCGGATGTCCCTGGGGCCGAAATAGACGGCAGCCTTCATGTCCTCTTCTCCCTTCCCTTCACCAGCGTGAATCGGGCAGCGGCATCCCGCCGATGCGCCCCTCGGCATAGCAGCGGGCCGCATCGATCAGCCGCAGCACCACCCGCAGCTCGCGTGCATCGCGCGGCGCATAGGCGATCGTGCTCTGGGGCGGCAGCGCGCCGGCCATGTAACGGACCAGAGGATGCACCGTGAGCCAGCCCCGCACCAGCGCCCGCTCCGCCCACTCGGGCTTGAGCCGCAGCTCGACGCTGCCCTCGGGTCGCACCACCGCGAAGGCCGTACCCGCGATGAAGGCCTCGGGCTGGCCCATGGCCGCCTCATCTTCCAGCACCAGCGCGGTGCCGGGGATCCCGCAGTCGAGAAAGCGCGTGTGGACCGGGCGCACGTGCGGCATGGAGGCGGCCGCGGCGATCAGCTCCCGGACCAGCTCCGGCGGGCTGGTCTGCTCCTGCTGCAGGCAGGGAAAGCGCGGGTCGATGCGCGGGCGCTCCCCCTGCCGTCGGCCGAGACGGCGCAGCGACGGCGGCAGGAACGGGTCCCGGTGGCGTCGCGAAGCCATGGTCAGCCGAAGCTGTCGTAGTGGACGCGGGTGATCTCCACGCCGCGCTCGGCGAGCAGCGCCAGCACCGCGTTCACCATGGCCGGCGGGCCGGCCATCCAGTACTCGCGCTGCCAGTCGTCCCCGAGGACCTGCTCGAGGGCGTGGGTGACGAAGCCGCGCACGCCCGGCCAGTCATCCGGTGCCCGTGCCGCCGCCAGCACCAGCCGCCCCTGCGGCAGCGCCGCCACCAGCTCCTCCAGCTCACCGCGGGCGGCCAGCTCCTCGGGGGTGTTGGCGCCGTAGACCACCAGCACCTCGCGGTCCCCGAACCACCCCTCGGCCACCACCTGTCGCAGCAGCGAGAGGATCGGGGCGATGCCGGTGCCGCCGGCGGCGAAGACGGGCGCGCGCCCGGTCTCGCGCAGATAGGCGCGGCCGAAGGGCAGGATCACCGGCACCTCGCTGCCCGGCTCCAGGGTGGTGAGCCGGGTGCTGCCGGAGCCACCCGGATAGCGCTTGGCGATGAAGGAGACCCGCCGCCCACGCGGCAGATCGTCCATGGAATAGCAGCGTCGCAGGCCCGGCTCCAGCTCCAGCACCGCGTACTGCCCGGGCCGGAAGGCGGCCTCGCGGTCCAGCTCGAACACCAGCCGCCAGATGGACGGTGCCAGCTCGCGCCGCTCCTTGAGCACGCCGCGGTAGTCCGCCGTCGGCAGGTCCTCCGGCGGATGGTCCTCGACCCGCAGCGCCTTGATGCACACGTCCGTCTGCGGCACGGACTGGCAGGCGAGGATGCGTCGCCGCCGCGCGTCCTGCGGCCGGATGGCCGGCGCCTGCGGGAACAGGCACTCCACCTCCCCCTCCAGCAGGGTGACCTTGCAGGTCGAGCAGCTTCCCCAGCCGCACTCGAAGGGGATCCACACCCCGGCCCGCCGGGCGGCATCGAGCAGGGTCTCCCCCGCCCGTGCCCGCACCCGGTGGTCGCTGGGCTCGATCACCACCTCGAACGTCGGCGGCGACGCCTCGCTCATCGACGCAGCTCCAGCCCCAGATCGCCGAGCCAGGACGCGTAACGCTCGCCCACCCGGCCGAGGATGGCTTCGGCCGGATCGGCCTTCGGGGCGGAGGCGAAGAGCCGCGCGAGACCCTCGGCGGCCGCGTGGCCGAGCGGTTCCCACCTGTCCAACCAGCCCTGCAGCACGCCCCTCAGCTCGGGGTTCTTCCCGAGGGCGTGATCCACCACCGCCCTGGTGGCGTCGCGGCTGTAGCGCGTGTCGTGGTCCTGGAAGTCGTCGAGCATCAGCGCGAGCAGCTCGTCGCCGCTGGCGCGCGCGACGCGGGCGCCCTCGACGTTGACGAACTCGTCGAGGATGGGCTTCACCACGAGGTTGCGCACCGCGAAGGCTTCGCCCCAGTCGTAGGCGACGAGGTGCTTCTCGACGAGCTCACGCACCGGCTGCCAGTCGGCGTCCTCCTCCCAGGTGGCGCGCGCCTTCGCCGAATCGGCGAGGTCGGCGCGGTCGTTGTCCAGCGCCAGCGCCTTGGCGAGATAGGCGATGCGCTGGATGCGCCGCATCTCGTCACCGGCCTGGAAGTGGAACATGTTGGTGACGAAGCTGCTGGGCGCCATCTTCGCCACGTAGGCCGCGCTCATCTGCAGCGCGTGCAGGGGAAAGCGCGCCGGCAGCACCACCCGCCCGAGGAAGTCGAGCCAGGCACCGTCGAGCGAGCGGTCGTGGTCGTGCCGCTCGAACTCGTCGATCAGATTGTCGACGTACACCTCCCGCTCGTGCCGTGCGGCCACGTAGTGACGGTAGGTGTAGCGGTAGGGATCACGCACGCCCTCCCAATCGTCGACGTTGAACGCCGAGCCCTCGCGGTACTTCAGGTACCACTGGTTGATCGACCAGTCCGGCGACAGCTCGAACGGCGCCGGCTCACGCCGGAAGTGGTAGTGGTACCTGTAGGTGACGGCCTCGTATTCCGAGGGCATGCGCCGCTCGGTCCACAGGCTCCAGGTCGCCTTGCGGCGACGCGCACGCACCTGGCTCATGCCTCATCCCTCCCTGGCAGCAGTGTGGAGCCTCCACACCCACTCCTCGTCGCCCGTCTCGACATGGCCCGCGAAGGCGGAGAGGCTCGGCTCCAGCTCGCGCAACTCGAAGGGCCGCCCCAGTATCCGCTCCATCGTCTCGCGGGTCAGCCGGAAGCGGCCCCGCGCGTGCACCCGCACGTACCCGCCGCGGTCCTCGACCACCACCTCGCGGTCGGGATTGTCGATCTCCGCCGCGGCGATCACCGCATCGATGATGTCGGCGTCCACACCACGCAGGACGGGCCCGACCAGCCCCTCCTCCAGTTTCTCGACCGTCTTCATCGCCTTCTCCCTAACCGGCGCAGCGGTTGTAGTGGCGCTCGCCCTCGACCCAGCCGATGTAGATCTTGTCGTCCTCGACCTTCACCGGATATTCGTACAGCCAACAATCGGCCGGGTTGACCCCCTGTCCCGTAGCCAGCTCGAACTGCCAACGGTGGGCACTGCAGGTGAGAATGCCGGACTCGAAGTCGAAATCGCCGTCGGCGAGCGCGATCTCCTGATGCGGGCAGATGCCCTGATAGGCCCTGATGGCCCCGCCGGGCAGGTGGACGAGCAGCACCGTCTCACCATCCACCTCGACGTCGAGGAAGTCTCCCTCCCACAGATCGTCGAGGGTCGCTACCTCGATCCAGCGGTCCACCGACCGTTCACTCATAGCGGACCTCGATGAACTGCATCGGGCCGATGCCCGCCTGCGCCACCGTGGTGCCGGGGGGCAGGTCCTGCCCGTTCACCCGCACCACCGGCCGCCCGCCCTGGGGCGGCAGGCGACGGTCGATGACGTGACGGGCCACCTTCTCGGCCACCTGGTCCATGGTGTCCTCGGTGTCGACCAGCACCAGCAGGACGACGAAATCGCCCCGCACCGCGGCCTGGACCGGAAGCGCTGCCATCGTCTCTTCCCTCCTTCCCGGGACGGCCGGCCCGCCCGGGCGGGCCGGCCCGCATGTCACTCGGCGGCCTTGCGCTCGGCGAAGGCCCACTGATAGTTGTCGGCGTCTTGGCCCATGATCTCGGGCGTAAGACCCATGTAGGCCAGCGCACCCTCAACGGTCGGTGGCTGGATCTGCCCGGCCAGCAGCCGGTCGACGATGCTGAGATGCCCGTGGTAGCGCTCGGGCTGCTCCTTGAAGATCCACCGGCAGATCTCGGAGCAGAAGTTGTACTGGCGGCCATTGTACTCGAGCATGAACGGAATCGGCCTCTCCAGCTTGCCGATGGCGTGGCCGCACGGCGTGATGATCGGGATCTGGCACAGGTTGCACACCACCGGGAACGTCTCCGGCAGGGTCTTGTTCGCCTCGCCCTTGCGGACGTTCTCGGTGATCACGTCCCACCACCTGCCGAAGGTGTCGTTCCAGCCGGGATACTTCTCTTCCAGCCAGTCACGCTCGGCCGGCGAGACGCCCGCGTCCGGATTCCACCACACCGTCGGCCGCCAGAACCACACGCCGAGGTGCAGGCCGTGGTGGTACCAGTCGAGCTCCGGCAGGAAGTGGCTCTCCCAGTACCACGGCGTGTTCATGCCGAGGTCCTTGAACTGGTCCATGAACTGCTTGATGATCCACTCCTCCATGAACTCCTTGAAGCTCATGGAGCGGTACTCGAGCGGCGTGTAGTAGTCCATCGACAGGCCGGTCAGCAGGGAGAAGATCCGCCACGAGCGCCAGAACATGATGTCCACCATCTTCTGGGCCTCGGCCTTCTTGCCGTTGGCCACCAGCACCCGCAGCGTGGGCTCGCCCTGCTGGGCGTGGCGCGCCTCGTCGGTCTGGATGGAGGAGATCAGCGCGCCGAACTCCATGTCGCCGACGTGCAGCGCGTCGGCCGCCATGCCGAGGAACTGGAGGTTGGTGAATCCGGTCTCGAAGGTGAAGGTGAGCTGGATGGCCGTCGAGACCGCGTCGTTGGCGGTGAACATGTCGTCGAACAGATGGCGGGCGGCGATGGCACCCCACTCGTTGGTGTGGAGCGTCTTGAGCGCCCAGTCCATCTGCGGGTCCTTGTCGATCAGGCTGTAGGGGAACCACGCCTGCGCCTGACCGTGACGGGTCTCGTCGAGGGCGCCGAAGGTGGCCATGTTGCGCCACGCCGCCGCGCGGCCGAAGCGGGCCATGCGCGCCTCGCCGATGGAGGCGAGGTACTCGGGCACGGGGATGGCGCCGTAGTGGGCCTTGATGGCCGAGCGCCAGCCGCTGTCGAGCTTCTCGTACAGGTTGGCGCGGTTGGTCACCGACTTGATGGAGTAGATGCCGGTGTCCTTGTCCACTTGGTTGTAGGTGTACTCGCGGAACGTGAGCTTGTACGGCTCGTCCCACTTCCACCATTCCTCGGCCGGCACGCCGAGGCTCTTCGACATCGCCTCCGGGAACACTTCCGCCTCGTCCACGTAGCGGAAGTGCCAGTTCATGTCGCGGGTGAGATCGTAGTACTGCTGGCGCTGCAGCTTGGGCATCCGCTTACCCTCCCTCGGCGGTCTGTCTTGACCGAATTTGCCGGGGTCGTGCGGCTCAACCAGCCGGGGAGTTCGGCCGCGCCGAACCCCCATGATGTTCGTCTGCGCCGGACCGTCGCATGCCGGTTGACACGGCCTGCCGTGGGCGGCGGCCGACGGCGATTGTTCGGTACGGCGGCACCCGGTGGTTTGCGGGGTTCGTGGTGCCCCGCCCCGACCTCGCGAACGAAAAGGGCCGGTACGCCCCGCACCGGCCCCTCGCCCCCACCACGCCCGTTCCGGGGCGGGCTTCACTTCCCGATGGAGAAAGGCTTGGTGACGATGAAGCGGAACAGCCAGCCCTGCGGCTGGTCCTCGGAGGCGTATTCGTAGTAGATCGCGGGATCGAGCACCACGCCGAGCTGCGGGACGAACCAGTTCAGCTGGACGCCGATGGCGTGGGCCTCGTCGGTGGCGTTGCCCGCACCGCTGCCGCTGTCCTTGGTCACCTGCCAGCGCTGGTAGCCGATCAGGCCGAGCTCGAGGCCGGGCTGGATCTGATAGCCGAGGCCCCACTCCAGCACCCAGTGGTTGCCGTCACGGATGTCGGAATCGTCCCGCTCGCCGTGGATCTCGAAGCGGTTGAGCGCCGAGATGCTCCACTTCTTCTCCGAGTCGGGATACCAGGTGCCGCCGAGGGTGAGCATCAGGCTGTTGTAGCCCTGGCCGACCGAGGCCGCCTTGCTCTGGGCGTGGTGGCCGGTCTTGAGCCACGCACCGGCGGCGGCGGCCGCGTCCCACTGCTGGCCGTGCCAGGCCAGGATCACGGGGCCGAGGTAGATGTCACCGAGGCCGAATTCGCGGTCCCGGATGCCGGCGACGCCGATGTCGAAGTCCTTGTAGATGATCGGAAATATCGCCTCCATGCCGAAGTCGGCACCGAGGATCTTCCAGTCAGTTATCCACACGAGGCGGGGTACGACGGCGTAAACGTCGAAATCGTTGTCACCCGGCACTCTGTCCCCTTCGGCGTCGTTCAGCCGGCCGGCGTGGTACCACAGGAAGTAGTTGCGCAGATAGAAGCCGGGCGGCGGCACGGTGGCGGCCTTGATGCCCTCGACGCCGGGCACGTAGTGGGACGTGCCGGCATCGGCCGTCGGGACGGCCGCGGCCGCGGCCAGCAGCATCCCGAGCGCGCACGCAGCACTCTTGCGCATGGGATCCCTCTCTCCCCTGGCTGGAGTTCCGATCACGCGGGCGTGAGCAAAGCCCAAGTGGAGAGCCCCGCCATCCGTCTGGTTCGGGCGAGGGGAACGCTCTGGCCGATGTGGACGCTGTGTCGCCGCGATCACGTCGCGGTCGTATCGGCGTGCGCGAAACGATGCCGGGCCGGGAGCGGATCCCGGCCCGGCTGCGGGGAGGGAGACGGAGACAGGGTTCAGCCCGCGAGGTGCCGGCGCACCAGATCGTGGAAGGTCTCGCGGTGCTCGATCTGGGTCCAGTGGCCGCAGCGGGGGATCACGTAGAGCCCCGCCCGCGGCAGCCGCGGCAGCAGCCACAGGCTGGTCTCGAGCGGCACGATGCGGTCGTCCCGCCCGTGGA
>BEIP01000062.1 GCA_002898955.1 bacterium HR39
GTCCGTCTCCTCGCCGAGTGCCGTGAGGAAGATCACCGGCACCTCGCTCTGGGCGCGCAGCTCGCGGCAGAAGGCGAGGCCGTCCTCGCCCGGCATCATGATGTCCAGCACCACGAGGTCGATGGCGTGCTCCGCCAGCGCCCGCCGCGCCTCGCGTGCATCCGCCGCGCCGGTGGCCCGCAGGCCCTGGCGGCGCAGGTAGCGCACCAGTCCCTCGCGGATGTCGCGGTGGTCGTCGACCACCAGGATGTGCGGCGTCGCCTCCATGTCACCGTGTCTCTCGAACCGTCGGCGAGAATGGGATGCCGTCCGGCGGGCGTCGAGGCGGATCGGTCACGGATCTTCACCGCTCCCGCCCGCCGTTACGATCCGTGACAACTCCGGGAGCACGCCCGCCTCCACCGTCGGGCACCTGCCTCCCACATGGCGGGCGACACCGGACGACAGCAAGGAGGACGTCCATGAAGATCCGACATGCCCTGCCCGCCATCGGTGCGCTGGCCCTCGCCGCGGCGGTGGCGCTGCCGGCCCTCGCCGATCCCGACGGCCGCTACGGTCCGAAGGAGTGGCACGAGCACGGCTTCGGCCCCGGTGCCGCGGCGCTGTTCGAGACCTTCGACCGCAACGGCGACGGGAAGATCACGCAGGACGAGGTGCGCAGCTTCCGCGAGGAGCGGCTGAAGGCCTTCGACGCCAACGGCGACGGGGTGCTCGAGCTCGCCGAGTACGAGAAGCTGTGGCTCGAGGCCATGCGCGAGCGGATGGTGCGCCGCTTCCAGATGCACGACCGCGACGGCGACGGGAAGATCACCGGCGAGGAGTTCGTGCGGCCGGGCGAGGCCATGTTCTGGCGTCTGGACCGCAACGGCGACGGGGTGATCACCCGCGAGGAGGTGATGGGGCCGAAGGGACCCGGCCCGCGCGAGCGGCAAAAGTGGGGCCCGCGCCCTTACGAGGACGAGTGATCCGGTCGGGCGGCGGGGCCTTCCCGCCGCCCGCATGCTTCCCCCTGCCGAGACCCGCACGATGCGTCATCCGGGGAGATCGCATCGATGGTCCTGCTCGACCGTCACGACCGCTACGGTGCCGTCTCGATCGTGCTCCACTGGGCCCTCGCGGCCTCCATGCTCCTCGCCTGGCTGTTCGGCCAGCTCGGCGATCCGCGCGGAGCGCGGGAGCTCTTCCAGCTCCACAATTCGTTCGGCCTGCTCGCCCTCGTCTTCGCCCTCGCGCTGGTGATCTGGCGGCTGTTCGTGCCGCGCCCGGAGCCCTTGGTGAAGAGCCCGCTCGAGCGGATCCTCGCCCGTACCGTCCAGGCGGGACTGCTCGCCGTCGCCATCGCCGCGCCGCTCTCCGGCATCGTCGCCCTGCAGAGCGAGGGGCGACCGGTCCGGTTCTTCGGCATCGAGGTCCTCTCCGGCAACGCGCCGTCGGCCCGGTGGCTCGACGGGGCGACGCGGGTCCTTCCAACCCCGGCCCATGCGGACGAGGACCGGCAAGAGGAAGAGCACGCCTACGCCGGCGGCTACCGGGAGGAGGGCGAGGCCGGCGAGGCCGCGGAGGAGCTCCACGAGCTGCTGGTGGTGCCGCTCTTCCTGCTGCTGCTCGGCCTGCACGTGGCCGGCGTGGCCAAGCACCACCTGATCGACCGCGTGCCGGTGCTGCGGCGCATGCTGGGACGACCGGCCCTGCCGGCGGCGGGCTGATCCGCCGGCCGGGGGTGGCCTTCAGGCGGAGGGATGGCCGTTGCTGCCGGCGCTCCCCTCCGCCGCCCGCAGCACCCGGTCCACCACCACGGCACAGGTGCCGACGACCTCCGGACCCTGCGCCAGCAGGTCGGCGAGGACCTCCTCGTCCTCCACCTCGATTCCCTCGGGCAGCTCGCCGCCGGTGGCCACGGCGAGGATGGTGGTGAGCGCCACGAAGCCGTCCTCGTCGAGGAAGGCCGGCTCCCACGCCTCGGGGCGGAACTGCATGGCCTCGACGAAGCCCGCCGCCCAGGAGGAAGCGTCCACGTCGCCGTCCTCGTCGCTCCACAGCACCGGGGCGAGCCCCTCCGGTTCCTCGCGGATCTCGCGGCGGATGTCCTCGAAGCGGCGGGCGGCGATGTCGAGGGCACGCGCGAGGCGGGGATCCTCAACCTCCTCCCCCTCACCGAGGCCGAAGGCGAAGGCGAGCCAGTCCTCCGGCACGCTGCCGCGCGGCGCCACCGCCACGCCGGTCAGGAATCCGTCCAGCTCCGAGATATCCATGGCCTGCTCGGGGACCTCCTCCGAGGCCAGCCAGGCCGCGAGCCAGTCCAGCTCGGCTTCGCTCACGCGCGCGCTCCTCTCCGGCATCTCCCGCGTCCTCCCGCAAGGATGGGCGGAAGATCGCTCCGCCGGCGCCGGTTGCAAGGGCGGCGCGCTTCAGCGCACCGGCCGGCGCAAGAGCCGCGGCAGCAGGTCCAGCAGCGCGAAGGGCAGCGGCCCGACGCGCGGCGCGAAGGGGTCGAAGCCGGTCCGCTCGAGCTGGCGGCGCGAGCGGACGGCGAGGCGCAGCGGCACCGCGACCAGCGGATCACGGGCGAGATGCGGGGCGATCTCCGGCTGCGGCAGCGCTTCGAGCAGCCGGCGCACCGCCCGCGCCACCTCCGGCACCGCCACTCCGCCCGCCCGCGCCAGCACCCGCCACGGCGGGACCAGCTCTTCCGGCACCAGCACCGCACCGCGGCGGGCGTAGGCCCGCGAGGAGCGCAACAGTCCGGCGACGCCGTAGGCGGTGCCGGCGGCGCGCGCCGCCTCCACCACCTCCGCCGGCCGGCCGGCGAGTTGGGCCAGCAGGGCGTGCAGCGCCCCCGACGTGGCCTCGGCGAAGGCGCGGTAGGCGGCGACGTCGGGGAAGCCGCGGGCCTCGACGAAGCCCTCGCGGGCGGCGATGGCGGGCGCGAAGGCCGCGGCGGTGCGGCGTCCGCCGGGGCCGGCGAACAGCGCCGCCACCTCGGGCCGTCCCGCATCCCCGCCCTCCAGCGCCCGCTCCATGGCCTCGCGCCAGAAGGCGAGGCGCACCAGCGCCACCATGTCCTCGCCCGCCTCCTCGCAGGCCCGGGCGAGCTGCGCGTTGAAGACCAGGGCCGCGGCGAAGGTCTGCCGCAGGCCGCGGGGAGCGGCGAACACCAGCGCCGCGCGCTCGCGATCCAGCGCCAGCGCCTCGGCCGGCAGGCGGGTCGCGGCGGCGGAACCCGCGGCGGGCGCGCCTTGTGCCGTGGCGGAGCGGGGGCTAGAGCGGGGCGGGAGCTGCACGGGCGGGCCTACCGGTTCCCCATCCGGGTGCCTATGTGGGGCTCGCGGGGACATCGACGACCGCCTGCAACCGAGAGGGAGAAGGTGCCATGGCGTTCACGCTTCCGGATCTGCCCTATCCGTACGACGCCCTCGAGCCGTACATCTCCTCGACCACGATGCACCTGCACCACGACAAGCACCATGCGGCCTACGTCAACAACCTGAACAACCTCATCGCCGGTACCGAGTTCGAGAACAGGTCGCTCGAGGAGATCGTCGTCGCGACCTACAACGATCCGGCCCGCGAGGGCATCTTCAACAACGCCGGCCAGCACTGGAACCACTGCCTGTTCTGGCGCGTGATGAAGAAGGGCGGTGGCGGCAAGCCCGGCGGCGAACTGCTCGCGCGGATCGAGGACGCCTTCGGCTCCTTCGAGAACTGGAAGGAGAAGTTCAAGGAGGCCGCCGTCACCGTCTTCGGCTCGGGCTGGGCGTGGCTGGCCTTGGACGGCGACGAGCTCAAGGTGCTCAAGACGCCGAACGGCGTCAATCCGCTGGTTTTCGGCATGACGCCGATCCTCGGCATCGACGTGTGGGAGCACGCCTACTATCTCGACTACCAGAACCGTCGTCCGGAATACGTGGCGGCCTTCATCAACCACCTGATCAACTGGGAAACGGTGGAGGAGGAGCTGCACAAGGCGCTGTCCTCCTGAAGGCCGCACGGCGCGCGGAGAACACGGGGGCCGGGGCGATCCCGGCCCCTTCGCTCCGTGCGCGGCCGCGGGCCTCAGGCGGGAAGCGCCAGCAGCAGGGCGGCCACCCGCCGCTCCTCGGTCAGCAGCAGATTGTAGGTGCGACACGCCGCCGGCGTGGTCATGGGCTCGAAGGCGATCTTCCGCTCGCGCAGCCACGCCAGCAGCCGGGCGGGGGGCACGGCGAAGCGCTCGCCGGTGCCGAGCAGCAGCAGGTCCACCCCCAGTTCGACGAGCGGCTCCAGCGCCTCCTCGCCGACGGCCTCGACGGTCTCGGCTTCGAGCGCGACGACCCGCTCGGCGGTGACCAGGATCGAGCCGCGGTGGCGCACGCCGGAGACGTCGAACCAGCCCGGTCCGTAGGAGCGGATCTGCTGGCGGTCGGGCGGGACGCGCAGCAGCTCGAACTCCATCCGCTCAGCTCCCCGTCGCCGCAGCCGGCGCCGCCACCGCCTCGCGGCGCAGGCCGAGGTGGATGAGGATCGGTGCGGCGATGTAGATGCTCGAGTACGTTCCGACGATCACGCCCCAGATCATGGCGAAGGTGAAGCCGGAGATCACCGACGGCCCGACCACGTAGAGCACCACCAGCGCCAGCAGGGTGGTGAAGGAGGTCATGGTGGTGCGGGCCAGGGTCTCGCTGATGCTGCGGTCGATGAGCTCGTCCAGCGGCATGGTCTTGTAGCGCCGCATGTTCTCACGGATGCGGTCGTAGATGATGACGGTGTCGTTGAGCGAGTAGCCGACGATGGTGAGGATCGCAGCGACCGTCGAGAGGTTGAACTCGTAGCCGGTGACCACGAAGACGCCCAGCGTGGTGATCACGTCGTGGAACAGCGCGATGATGGCACCGGCTCCGAAGTGCCATTCGAAGCGGAACCAGATGTAGACCAGCACCAGCGCGAGAGCGAGGCCGACCGCGAACACGCCGTCCCAGAACAGTTCGCGGCTCACCTTGGGGCCGACGTATTCGGCCCGGCGGAACTCGACGCCTTCGCCGAAGGCCTGCACCAGCGCCTGCTTCACCTTCTCCACCGCCGCGCGCTGCGCCTCCTCGTTGCCCTCCTGCCGCTCGATGCGGATCAGCACCTCGCGCTCGTCGCCGAAGTTCTGCAGTTCCACCTGCCCGAGATCGAGCTCCGAGAGCACCTTGCGCATGGCGGCGAGATCGGCCGGGCCCGGCATGCGCAACTCGATCAGCGAGCCGCCGCGAAAGTCGATGCCGAAGTTGAGCCCCACGGTGAAGACCAGCACCAGCGACAGCAGCACCAGCGCGCCCGAGAACGCCATCGCCAGATGGCGTCTGGCCATGAAGCCGATGCGCACGTCGTCGGGGATGAAGCGGGGAAGCGGCGCCATGGTCGACCTCGGCTCACAGCGGCACGGTGGCGGGACGGGTGCGGGTGTACCAGCTCCAGACCAGGATGCGGGTGAAGGTCACGGCGGTGAACAGGGTGGTGAGGATGCCGATGGAGAGCGTCACGGCGAAGCCCTTCACCGGGCCGGTGCCGAACTGGAAGAGCACCAGCCCCGCGATCAGGGTGGTGAGGTTGGCGTCGATCACCGCCCGCAGCGCCTCGCGGAAGCCCGTGTCGATGGCGGAAAGCGGCGGCATGCCGCGGCGCAGCTCCTCGCGGATGCGCTCGAAGATGATGACGTTGGAGTCCACCGCCATGCCGATGGTGAGCACGATGCCGGCGATGCCGGGAAGGGTCAGCGTGGCCTCCAGCAGCGACAGCGCGCCGACGATCAGGACCAGATTGGCGAGCAGCGCGAGATCGGCGAAGAAGCCGAACAGCCCGTAGTAGCCGAGCATGAACAGCGCCACCAGCACCAGCGCCAGCACGCTCGCGATCTTGCCCGCCCGCACCGAATCCGCACCGAGCTCGGGCCCCACCGAGCGCTCTTCCACCACGTGCAGCGGGGCGGGCAGGGCGCCGGCACGCAGCAGGATGGCCAGTTCGTTGGCCGTCTCGACGGTGAAGCCGCCCTCGATGATGCCCGAGCCGCCGAGGATCGGCTCGCGGATGCGGGGCGCGCTGATCACCCTGTCGTCCAGCACGATGGCGAAGAGCTCGCCCACGTGGTTGCGGGTGATGTCGGCGAAGATGCGCGCGCCGGTGGAATCGAAGCGGAAGGAGACCACCGGCTGGCCGTTCTGGAAGGTCACCTGCGCATCCACCAGGTGCTCGCCCGACAGCTCCACCTTCCGCTTGACCACCCAGTATCTCGGGCCGCCCCGTTCGGGATTGGCGGCGGGCAGCACCATGGCGTCGGGCGGCAGCCTGCCGGCCAGCGCCTCCTCCGGGCTCACCGAGAGGTCCACGAGGTGGAAGGTGAGGCGCGCCGTCCTGCCCAGCAGACGCTTGATCCGCCCGGGATCGCGCTCGCCCGGCACCTGGACGAGGATGCGCGCTTCGCCCTGACGCTGGATGGTGGGCTCGCGGGTGCCGAGCTCGTCGATGCGTCGGCGCACCACCTCGAGGGACTGGGTCACCGCCGAATCGACCAGCTTCTGGTAGCCGGCGTCCGACAGGCGGATCACCGCGCGGCCCTTCTCGTCGATCTCCACGTCGAACTCGCGCTGGATCCCGGTGAAGCCCACCGTCTGCAGCGGCGGGTCGATCTCGCGGATCTTCCCGAGCGCGAGCTCCCGCTGGGCGGGGTCGGTCAGGGTGAAGGTGACGCTATCGCCCCGCACGCCGAGGCCGCGGTAGCCGATGCGGGCCGGGCGCAGCACCGAGCGGATGTCCGCGACCAGGTTCTCGAGGCGCTCGCGCACCAGCGCGTCCACGTCCACTTCCAGCAGCAGGTGCGAGCCGCCCTGCAGGTCGAGGCCGAGCACGATCTGCCGCTTGGGCACCCAGTCGGGCAGCCGCTCGAGCGTCTTCCGGTCGAACAGATTGGGCAGGCTCGCGATCAGCCCGAGCAGGACGACGCCGAAGACGAGGGCGACGCGCCAGGGCGCGAGGTACCGCATGGCCGCGCCTTCCTCAGGACTTGCGTCCGCCGCCGAACAGCTTCCCGAGCAGGCCGCCGGAACCGCCGCCCTGGGCCGGGGAGGCTTCGTTGGCCGGCTGGGGCTTCTTGTCCAGCACGTCGGCGATCGTCTGCCTGACCACCTTCACCTGCACGTCCGGCGCGATCTCGACGGTGACGGTGTCCTCGCCCGCGTCCACCTTGGTGATGCGCCCGACGATGCCGCCCGCGGTCACCACGCGATCACCCT
>BEIP01000063.1 GCA_002898955.1 bacterium HR39
TGCTGGAGCGGCTCGCCGCGGAGCTCGCGCCGGAACGCCGCATCGTCGCCTCCCTGCGCCTGCGGCCGGAGGCGTTCGCCGTGAGCGCGTGAGAGCCGCCCCCGCCGCGGACCGGAGGGCCTGGATGGCCGGGCACATATCCGGTTATGCGTCGAGGCGTGGGCACGGCGGGACACGGCCGGTGGCGAAGGGCGTCTTCACCCACAAGCCGCTCTCGCGCTACGACGACGTGCCGTGGGAGCACTATCACTTCCCGCGCACCTATCTGCGCACGGTCGAGCGCATCGTCGGCGATCTCGTGGTCTACTACGAGCCGGGACGCCTCGGCCTCGGCGACGCCCGCGGCGGTCGCGAGGCCTATGTGGCGGTGGCGCGGGTGGTGGACGTCGTCCCCGATCCCGAGCGCGCCGATCACTTCTACGGGCGGATCGAGCCGGGAAGCTATCTCGAGTTCGTCCAGCCGGTGCCCTTCCGCATCGGCGGGCGCTGCCTCGAGCGGCGGCTCGAGAAGCGCGAGGGAACCGTGAACAGGGGCGCTTTCGGCCGGGCGGTACGGCTGCTCGAGGAGGACGAGTTCGAGGCCATCTGCCGGCTCGGCTTCGGTGGTCTTCCGCCGCAGGTCGTCGAGGCCGCACGGGCGGCGGAGGTCGACGCACCGGGTCTCGCCGAAGCGCCGGTCCCCTTCGAGGTGGAGCGTCCGATCACCGAGCTGCTCGCCCACCGGCCGCTGCGCGATCGCGCCTTCGCCGATCGGGTGGTGGCGGCCTACGAGGGGCGCTGTGCGATCACGGGGATCGCGCTGCGCAACGGCCGCGGACGGCCCGAGGTGGAGGCCGCCCACATCCGCCCGGTGGCGGCCGGCGGGCCCGACACGGTACGCAACGGCCTCGCCCTCTCCCGCACCGTGCACTGGATGTTCGACCGCGGCCTGATCACGCTGGACGACGACTTCCGGCTGGTCCTGTCGCGGCGGGCGGAGCTGCCGGAGGAACTGCGCGGGCTGCTGGTGCCGGACCGACCGGTACGCCTGCCGGGACATCCCGCCGATCGGCCCCATCCGGCCTTCCTCGCCTGGCACCGCGAGCACGTCTTCCTCGGGAGCTGAGCGGCGATACCGCCGGGACGACCCCTCCTCCCGGTGTCCGCACGGCCGTCCTGCGGGGATCGCCACCGGCGGACCGCTCCGGACCCGCGGGCCGGCGGAGCGCTTCGCACGCATTCGGCACGCGGACCCGCACGGCCGTCGGCCGACGCCACATTCCGGACATCCTGCGCCTGCGCCGCACGGGCCGCCCGCGGCGGACGGCCGCCCCGGCACACCGGCAGCCCGCACCCGAAAGGTCCCGGGCCCCTCCGTCGCCGGTCGACCTCCGCGTCCTTCCGCGCGCCCGCCCGAAGGGGCCGTGTCCGGCTCCCGGGGCTCCCGGCGCTTTCGGCGCACGGCGCTCCGCAGATCTCCGGACGCGGCAGGAGGCGGGCAGCTCTTCTTCGCGCGCCGGACGGCTGGGCGGACGTCCGGCGCGCGGCTCGAGGGCCGCTGCGGACGGAAGCCCTCAGCACCGGGAACCCCACCTCCGCCGCCCGTCGCCACGGGCCCGCTGCGCACGGAAGCCCCCGTCCGGGGCCACCCGATGGGGCACCCCGTCCGGCCACCGCGGGCTCGCAGACCCGGATGGGAGAGTCCTCACGCCGTCCTCCACGACCCGGCTGTCGCGCGCCGGGACTCCCCTCCCGGCCGTGAGCCGCAGCCGGCCCGGTCGGACCGCCGCGCCTGCGGCGCGCATCGCGCAGCCCGGCTCGTCGCCCGCTCGCTCCGATCGCGCCGGTCGCAACCGGGAGCCCTCGGGCGGACGCCGGCGGCGGACGCGGGGGCCTCCGGCGCTGCCGACGTAACCCGTGCCGCGGAAGCCGAGGCGTGGGTAGAGCAGCGGTCGCACGTGCGGGCGACGGTTGGGCCCGGATGGGCCCCGCAGCCCGGGGTCCGCGGACACGCCGGTTCCGGCGCGCTCCACCCGTCGGGTCGCGGAGGTGCATACCCCGGGTCGGTCCCCGTCCGACCCGAACGGCAGGTGCGGGACCGCCGAGGGAGAAGCGAAGGCGCTCCTCACCCGTTCCCGCACGCCCTGCGGCCCGGCCCCGCGCGGGGCCGTGGCGGAGGCGGGCGCGCCCGTCGGGCCGCGGATGTCGGCAGCGGCATGCCGGTCCTCGCCGCCCCTTCCTTCCTCACCGCGACGCCGGGGATCCCGGCCGCCCCGCAGCGGGCCGTCCGGCGCAGCCGCGACGTGCCGCGTCCTCCGCGGCACACCCTTCCGTCACGGCGGGTGAGACCGGCCGGCCACACGCGCACCCGCCGGCTCCGGTCCGTCACGCGCTCGGTCGGGCCCTCATCCCGCCGGAGCCGGCGCACGGGCCCGCACCGCCTCGAAGGCGTTCCGTACGGCCTCCACATCACCCCCGCCGGCCTCCACCTCGCGCAGCACGGCCTCGAGGGCGGCCGCGGCCCGTCCCAGCTCGGGATGGCCGAAACTCCCCGCGCCACCGGCGAGCTCGTGGGCGATGCGGCGGGCCGCGCGCACCGTCTCGCCGTCCGCTCCGGCCGCGATCCGCGCGACGAGCTCTCCGAGCTCCGCGATGCGGCCCGCGGAACGTTCGACGAAGCGTCGCCGCAGCTCATCCAGCGCGGCACGCAGCCGCTCGGTCCCGGTCTCCATTCCACATCCTCCCGATGGTCTCCGGCAGTTCCAGCGGATCGAAGGGCTTGGCGATCACCCCGAGCACCCCGAGCCCGGCGTAGAGGTCGAGATCGGCCGGGCCGACGCGTGCGGTGAGGAGAATCACGGGGATGCGGGCCGTTCGCGGATCCGCGAGCAGGCGCCGGCGCACCTCGACCCCGTCCATGCCCGGCATCATGACGTCCAGGAGCAGCAGGTCCGGCGGATCCCGCGCCGCCTCCGCCAGAGCCTCCGCGCCGCAGGCGCAGGTGCGCACCCGCACGCCCGCGAGCTCGGCGAGGGTCAGGGCGACGAGGGCGCGCATGTCGGGATCGTCGTCCACGAACAGCACGTCGGCCGGAAGCGTGGCGCTCATGGGCGGGACTTCCCTCGGGCGACCAGAGGCGAGAGGTCGAGGACGACGGCGACGGCGTCCTCCTCCGCCGGTTGCACGTGCAGGGCGAGCCCGAGCAGGCGGGCGTAGCCGCGGGCGATGGCGAGATCGAGCTCGGCGCCGCAGAGCGCGATGTGCAGCGGCGGCCCGTCGGTCGCCGGGGACGGGTCCGGTGCGCAGCCCGGCGACGCGCTCCGGGCGGCCGGAAGCGCGAGCCGCAGCCGCGGCGGTTCGCACAGCAGCTGCACCTCCAGCCCGGCCCCGGGAAGCGCCGCCCGCACGCCATGGCCCACCAGCCGGTCGAACAGGCGCACGAGCCGCCGCTTCTGCGCGCGGGCCGGCAGCGACGGCGGAGCGGCGAGCTCCAGGAAGACGGCGCGCCCCTCGGCTTCCGACCGGCGCCCCGCCACGGCCTCGCGCAGGAGTCCGGCCAGGTCCACCGGCTCCACCCCCTCCGCATCCCCCTCGACGGCGGACTGCAGGTCGAGGAGGTCCGTCACCAGGGCTTCGAGGCGGGCCGCGTTGCGTCCCGCCATGTCCAGCAGCTCCCGGATGCGCGGCGGCAGGTCGTGGGCGTCCGCCAGCCCGGCTAGGGAGAGCGCGCCGCGGATGGCCGCGAGCGGCGTGCGCACCTCGTGGGCGAGGGCCGCGGCGAAGGCCTCGCGCAGCTCCGCCGGAGCCGGCACGGCCGGCACGACGTGCACCGCTCCGTGCGGCCCGCCGCTGCGGGAGCCGGCGTGGACCTCGACGAGGAAGGCCCGTCCCGCGCCGTCGACGATCTGCAGGGTGAGCGGGGCGCCCGAGCGGGCCCGCCGGATGGCGGCGAGCAGGCGCCGGCGTTCGGCGCGGGGCAGACGGCGCAGGAGGTGTCGGGCCGGCAGCAGGGAGGGCAGCCCGACCAGCGCGGCGAGCCCTTCGGGCAGGTGGACGTCCCGGCCATCGGCCCGCCAGGGACCGCCTGCCGGCTCCCGCTCCAGTTCGCGCAGGCGTGCACGGATGCGGACGCTCTCGCGGGCGTTCCACAGCGCCCGGACCAGGAGCCCGCCGTTCGCCCCGCGCTTGGGCAGGAAGTCGGCGGCACCCCGGGCGACGGCCAGGTGGGCCAGCTCCAGCGCCGCCCCCTCCAGCCCGGTCAGCACCACCACCGCCGCCTGCGGTGCGGCCTGCAGCACCGCTTCCACCACCGGCAGCCCCTGCGCATCCGGCAGCACCAGATCCACCAGCACCACGTCGAAGGCGTCCCTCGCCAGACGCGCGAGGGCCGCCGCGATGGTCCCCGCGCACTCCGCCTCCACCCGCGGCTCGCGCGCGAGCCAGCCGAGCACCCGACCGGCGTCCGCCGCATCGTCCTCCACCAGCAGGACCCGCAGCGGCCGCTCCAGCGTCGCCGGAAGCCAGGACGCGGCCGGTGCGGGGAGGCGGGAGGTGGAGGTGCGCACCGCCATGGCTTCAGCCCGCCACCGCGAGGACCAGCAGCAGCACGCCGAGGCCGGCACCGGCGAGGACGGCGGCCAGCGGAAGCGGCGCACCCGCTTCCGGGAGCGGCTCGGCGACCGGTACGGCTCCATCCGTCACCGCGACCGGCGCCGGGCGGGGCGCGGCGCGGGCCGGGAGCGGCAGGCGGTGGCGGGGCCGCAGGCGCACCCGCTCGAACAGCACGCAGGCCGCCACCCGGTCCTCGCCCCGCTCGCGCATCTCCCGCACCACCCGCACGCCGGCGAATTCCGGCCGGGAGAGGAGCCGCAGGGCCGTCCCGCGGGCCTCGGCCGGGTCGTGGCTCGCCGCCACGATGGCCCAGCGCCCGCCGTCCAGCACCTGCACCTCGTAGTGGATCTCCCAGTCGAACAGGGCCATGGGCCGACTCCGCCGACGCGTCCATGCTGCCACCCCCGGGTTACGCGAACGTTAACGCGCCGCGGCCCCACGTCCGTCCGGCCCGCGCCGCACACCCCGTGACGCGGTGGCGGCCGGCCGCAGCGGCGACTCGACCCCGCCGCCGCCGCGTGGTAGCGGGACGGGGGATGGTTCCCCGCGGCGGGACGAAGAGGGAAGCCGGTGCGAGTCCGGCGCTGCCCCCGCAACTGTGAGCGGCGAGCCCCGGCCCACGCGGCCACTGGAGGCGCCGGACCTCCGGGAAGGCGGGCCGGGGCGGCGACCCGCGAGCCAGGAGACCTGCCATCCCGACGGATCACGGGGCGGGGTGCCCCCGAAGGAGGAGAGGAGCATGCGCCGTTTCGTCTTCGGCCTCGCGCTCGCCGTCGGCCTCGCCGCCGGCGCCCGGGCGCAGGATCTCTCGGACGTCACCCGCTACGTCTTCGTGCCCAACCGCGCCTCGGCCGACGTGGCGGTGATCGACACGGCGCGCGACGCCGTGGTGGCGCGGCTGCCGGTGGGCCGCGTGCCCCATCAGGTGGCCGTCTCGGACGCGCTGGGGGTCCTGGTGGCCTCCAACATGGCGGACGACACCGTCTCCATCGTCGATCTGCGCGGCGGCGGAACGGTCGCCACGCTGAAGCTCGACCGCAGCCCCGAGCACATGGAGCTGGCGCCTTCGGGCGATCTGGTGGCCGTCTCCAACATCGAGGGCGGCTCGGTCTCGCTTGTCTTCCTCGTCGAAAAGCGTGAGATCGCCCGCATCGAGGGGCTGCACGAGCCGCACAACATGACCTTCTCGCCGGACGGGCGCTATCTGTACGTGGCCAATCTCGGCGCCGACTTCGTGTCGATGGTGGACGTGGCACAGGCGAAGGTGGTGCGCGAGATCCCGGTGGGCGAGCCCAGGCTCGTGGCCTACGCCGGGACCGGCGACGACTATCAGGGCATCGTCAACGTCACCGCCACGCCGGACCGGCGGCTGGGCTTCGCCGCCTTCGGCGAGGGCGACGTGATGGCGGTGCTGGACCTGCGCACCGGGCGCCAGATCCGCACCATCCGCCTCGGGGAGCTGCCGTGGCGGGCGTATGCCACCGCCGACGGGCGCTACATGATCGTGCCCGACAACGGGGACGGGACCGTCTCGGTGGTCTCGGTGGCGGATCTGCGCGAGGTGGCGCGGCTCCGGGGCGGTGAGGACATGACCGGCGTCAACACCGCCTGGTTCGAGACCACCGCCTTCGTGATCTCCCGCGGCGAGGAGAAGCTCCACGTGCTCGATCTCGTCGGGATGAGGAACGCCGGCGAGATCCCGCTGCCCGGCACGCCGGAGACCGGCGTCACCACCCCCGACGGCGCGAAGGTCTACGTGGCACTCTCCAGTACCGACCAGGTGGCGGTGATCGACGCCCGCACCCGCCGGCTGGTGAAGCTGATCGACGGGGTGGGCGACGAGCCCTGGGGCACCTTCATGGTGGGCAGCCTCAACTACTGCCACTGACCTTCGGGCGGTGCGGCGCGTCGTCTTCGCCGTCCTGCCGCTCTGCGCGGCCCTCGCGGCATCCCCCGCGGGGGCCGCTTCGCTCGCCGGGCGCCTGCCACTCGACGCCGCAGAGCGGCGGGCGGTGGAGGCCGCCTGCGGCGAGGACGCGCTGTGCACCGCCCGCTGGCTGGTACGCCACGACCCCACCCGTTTCCGCCTGATCCGCCGGCCACCGCCCGACACCGACCGCATCCGCTGGGTCGAGAGCACGCCCTCGCTGGGGCGGGTGGAGCGGCTCGAGGGCGGGCTGCTGCTCGTGGAGCTGCGCGGCTTCACCCGCACCCTGTGGCACGAGCTGCGCGCGGCCGTGCCGGCCGGGGCGCGGGTGGCGCTGGACCTGCGGGACAACGCCGGGGGTGATCTGGAGCGCATGCTGCACCTCGCCGCCCGGCTGCTGGGACCGGAACGCGCGCGCATCCTGCTGGAGAGCCGAAGCGGCGGGCGCCGCGCGCTCGCGGCGGAGCCGGCGCCGCTGCCGGCCTTCGCGGTGGCGGCGGTACTGGTGGGTCCCCATACGGCGAGCAGCGCCGAGATCCTGGCGGCACTGCTGAAGCGGGCGGGCGTGCCGCTGTGCGGGAAGCGGACCCACGGCAAGGACCGTGTGGAGGCGGACCTGCCGGTCGCCGGCGCGTTGCACCTGCGGGCGACGATCGGGCGGGTACGCGTGCCGGGCGTGCATCTCGCCGGCGGGATCACGCCCGATGCACCGCTCGCCGCCTGTCCGG
>BEIP01000064.1 GCA_002898955.1 bacterium HR39
GCCTCAGGGCGGGCGCCTCTCCACAGGACCGGGTTCCGCTGCGGCGCTCGCCGCTCAGTCTCAGCTTCCCATCAATCAGCGGTGAGTTTACCCCAAATCCGCCGACGACGCAAGAGCCCGCGGTTCCCGCGCGGCCACGCCCGCCCCGCGACCCGCCCGGAGCCGCCGCCGCGCACGGCGAGGGCGCGACCGCCCGGGCAGGCGCCACAAGATCTAGCAGATCCCGATCCGCCGCGCAACAAGATGTTGAGTTTTCCACAGGCCCCCGGCCTGACCGCGGCCGGGAGGCGCGGGCTGATGGCGGTGCGGACGGGCCGCGGCGACCGGGCCGGCGGCCTCGCTGAGTTGAGCTGAGTCAGTGGATGGCCTCTCATGCGCTGCCGCCGTCCACAGCTTTCCACAGCTGGTGGGCGGGGGTGCGTGTCCGCCCGGCCACAGGCGCGGGACGGCCGGTCGCAGCGGCTCCGTCTGGACGATGTCCCGGCCGCTGTCCATACTCCGCCGCGCCGGCGCCAACGCGAGAGGGGAAGGGCCGTGCTGGAGTGGCTGAGCTGGAACCGCCTCGGGACCTGGCTGCTCATCCGCCGCCGGGGCGAGTTCGTCGGCGAGGACGAGTTCGGCAACCGCTACTACCGCGAGCGCGGCGCCCCCGACTGGCGCAGGGAACGCCGCTGGGTGGTCTACAACGACCGGGCGGCGAGATCGAACCAAGCGCCGTACCGCCCGGCTGGCACGCCTGGCTGCACCACACCATCGAGCATCCGCCGAACGTGCGGCCGCTGCCGCGCCGGCGCTTCGAGAAGCCCTACGTGCCGAACCTGTCCGGCACGCCGCAGGCCTGGCTGCGGCCCGGCCACCTGCTGCGCGGCGGCCGCCGCCAGCGCGCCACCGGCGACTACGAGCCCTGGCGCCCCGAGGAGTGAGGGCGGGCTGAGAGTCGTCCTCAGCCGCGGCTCATCCCACCTCCGGACGGAATATCTTCCTGTGGATCATCCGGGAAAAGCTCGGGAAGCCCCCAGATGCGGGGCGAGGCGAACTCCACGCTGTTGCCGGCGGGATCGCGCACGTAGAGCGAGCGGCCGCCGCGTGGCCAGCGGTGCTCGTGCTCGACCGCGATCCCGTGCGACTGCAGGTGGGCTCGCCAGGCGTCCAGTTCGGCCTCGGTCACCGCGAAGCACACGTGGCCCGGGCCGCCGCAGCCGTGGGGCGGCACGTCGCGGTTTGCGCGGCTGGCCTCGGGATCGAACACCAGCAGCATCTGCTCCCGCAGCCGGAAGAACACGAAGCGGCCGGGCGCGCGGGCGTGCACCCGCAGCCCCAGCACGCCGGCGTAGAAGGCCTCGGCGGCTTCGAGGTCGCGGGCATAGAGCACGGTTTCGAGGATGCGCCGCGGTGCGCGCATGGCCGACCTCCCTGCCGGCGGCCTGCGGGTTTACGCCGCCGCCGGCTTCCGATAGCAGCCCGGGCGGACGGATGCGAGCGGGGGAGGCCGGCGGTGGCGATCCTGTTCGTGAGCGACATCGACGATCCGGTCGCCTGGCGGCGCGAGCTGGAGAAGCGGCTGGGGCCGCTCGACTTCCGGGTGTGGCCGGAGATCGGCGATGCGGCGGAGATCGACGTGGCCCTGGTGTGGCGACCGCCGCGTGGCCTGCTCGCCTCGCTCCCCAATCTGCGGGCGATCCTGGCGCTCTCGGCCGGCATCGAGACGCTGCTCGAGGATCGCAGCCTGCCGGATGTGCCCCTGTGCCGCATGGTGGACGAATCCCTGGTCGTCACCATGCGCGAGTTCGTCCTCGCCGCGGTGCTCCTCTACCATCGCGACCTCGACCGCTACGAAGCGCAGCAGCGCCGCGCCGTCTGGCACATGCGCCCGCCGCGGCCGGCCTCGGCCACGCGGGTGGGGGTGATGGGCCTCGGTGCTCTGGGGCGGCCGGTGGCCGAAGCGCTGCGCGACTTCGGCTTCACCGTGCGCGGCTGGAGCCGCACGCCCAAGGAGATCGAGGGCGTCGCCTGCTTCGCCGGACGCGGGGCGCTCGCTGCCTTCGCGGGCGGGTGCGACGTGCTGGTGAACCTGCTGCCGCTCACCCCCGAGACCGAGGGCATCCTGAACGCCGGGCTCTTCGCCGCGCTGCCGCGCGGTGCGGTGGTGATCAACGTGGGACGCGGGCGGCACCTGGTCGATGCGGATCTGATCGAGGCGGTGGATTCGGGCCATCTGCGCGGGGCGCTGCTCGACGTCTTCCGCGAGGAGCCCCTCCCGGAGGACCACCCGTTCTGGCGGCGGCCGAACATCCGCATCACGCCGCACGTGGCCGCCTATACGCTGCCCGAGAGTGCCGCGGAGGTGGTGGCGGAGAACCTGCGGCGGCTCTCCGCGGGCCGCCCGCTGCTGCACGTGGTGGACCGCATGCGGGGATACTGAACCGGCGTCTCGGGCGGCTTTCCTGCCTGCCCGCAACCGCTATCTGTGCAGCGCGCGGCGCCGTGGGTGGCCGCGCGTGCGAGGATCCGACCGGCCGATCGGAAGGAAGCCATGTCCGGACCGCCACCCGAGGGGGGTGAACCCGTCACCGAGCTCAGCCAGCTCGTCGCGTATCTCGAATCCGGCGCCAAGCCGCCCGAGCACTTCCGCATCGGTACCGAACACGAGAAGTTCGGCTTCCACTGGGACGACCTGCGCCCGCTCGCCTACGACGAGCCGGGGGGCGTGCGCGATCTGCTGATGGGGCTCGCGCGGGGCTTCGGCTGGCAGCCGGTCTACGAGGGCGCGAACGTCATCGCGCTTTCGCGCGACGGCGCCAGCGTCAGCCTCGAGCCGGGCGGCCAGTTCGAGCTCTCCGGTGCCCCGCTGCTCCATCTGCACGAGACCTGCCGCGAGGTGCACCGGCACCTCGACGAGGTGCGCACCGTGGCCGAGCCGCTCGGGGTGGGCATGCTGGGGATCGGCTTCCAGCCCAAGTGGCGGCGCGAGGAGATCCCGTGGATGCCCAAGGCGCGCTATGCCATCATGCGCCGCTACATGCCCACCCGCGGCGGCCACGGCCTCGACATGATGCTGCGCACCTGCACGATCCAGGTGAACCTGGACTATGCCGACGAGGCCGACATGGTCCTCAAGTTCCGCGTCGGCATGGCTCTGCAGCCGATCGCCACGGCCATCTTCGCCAACTCCCCCTTCGCCGACGGGCGCCCCACGGGCTATCTCAGCTACCGCGCCTTCGTGTGGACCGACACCGATCCCGACCGCTGCGGGCTCCTGCCCTTCGTCTTCGAGGACGGCTTCGGCTACGAGCGCTATGTCGAATACGCGCTCGACGTTCCCATGTACTTCGTCTACCGCGGCGGGCGCTACATCGACGTGGCCGGGCGCAGCTTCCGCGACTTCCTGGCCGGCCGGCTTCCGGAGCTTCCCGGCGAGCGGCCCACCATCGCCGACTTCGAGGCCCATCTCACCACCATCTTCACCGACGTGCGGCTCAAGCGCTACCTCGAGATGCGCGGCGCCGACGGCGGGCCGTGGAAGGAGATCTGCGGCGTGCCGGCCCTGTGGACGGGACTATTCTACCACCGCCCCTCGCTGGAGGCGGCCTGGGAGCTCTGCCGCGACTGGACGCTCGAGGAACACCTGCGACTGCGGCGCGACGTGCCGAAATACGCCCTCAACGCTCCCTTCCGTCGCGGCACGGTGCGCGACGTGGCCCGCGAGATGGTGCGGCTCGCCGCGGAGGGGCTGAAGGCCCGCAGCTTCACCGATCTCGACGGCAACGACGAGCGCCAGTACCTGCAGCGGGTCACCGAGATCGTCGAGAGCGGTCGCACCCCCGCCGAGGAGAAGCTGGAGCGCTACTACGGGCCGTGGGGCGAGTCGGTGGATCCGGTCTTCTACGAATACGCCTACTGACGGGAGATCCACCCGCGCGGCCGCGGCTCCCTCATCGGTGCGGCACACGCACCGGCCGCAGCCGGGCCGCCGGCAGCCAGTCGTCGCGGCCCGGCAGGCGGGCCTCGAAGAAGCGCCAGCCGTTCACCGGATGACCGGTGACGCTGCGCGCCGCCGCCGACAGCGAGGTGAAGCGCCGCCCCTCCAGGACCACCGCGCCGCCCTCGATCCGGCCGCGCACCTCGCGACCGTGGAAGCGGCCGCGCAGCTCCGTCCCCTCGGGCAGCGGCACCTCTCCGGGGGCGTCCGCCGACTCGTTTGACTCTTCGGACTCCAAGCTCCCTCCCGACTCTTCCGGCTCTCCGTCATCCGGAGTCTCCAGAGTCACGCGAGTCGAGACCGTGCCCGTCCGCGGGTCGGACTCCCGCGCGACACCCGCCGGCGATGGCGTGGCGCTGCGCCGCGGCCGCGGCGGCAGGCCCAGCCATTCCCGCAGCAGGTCGTTGAAGCTCTGGTCCGGACTCCGCAGGCGTCGGGTCAGCTCGACCAGCACCTCGGAGTCGACCGGAATGCGCGCGTCCTCCATGCCGGACTCCGGACTCCGCGACGACGGCTCCGCCCTGACTCTACTCCGGGCCGCCGCGGAGTCGAGTCCGCGCGGCGGGCGGGGCATGGTGCGTCGCACGCCCTTGCGGCGCGCGGATGGCCCCTCCATCTGTGCGCAGGGCCGGGTCGCCCGGCCGCGGTTGTTTCGGACCCGAGCGGCTGGATGCGGGGCATGCAGATCTTCGGTGCGAAGAAGCAGGGCAACGGTGCCGGCGCGGCGCAGCAGGAGGCGTGGATCCGCGACGGCTCCACGGAGACCTTCGTCCGCGACGTCCTCGAGGCCTCGCTGCAGGTTCCCGTCCTCGTGGACTTCTGGGCGCCCTGGTGCGGGCCCTGCCGTCAGCTCGGGCCGCTTCTCGAAAAGCTGGTGCGTCAGGCGCGCGGGCGCATCAGCCTCGTCAAGATCAACGTCGACGAGAACCCCGAGCTCGCCCAGCGGCTGCGCATCCAGTCGATTCCCACCGTCTACGCCTTCCTGGGCGGCCAGCCGGTGGCCGGTTTCGCCGGCGCCCAGCCGGAAAGCCAGCTGCGCGCCTTCATCGAGCGGCTGATCGGCGGCCCGCTCGGCGCCGACGTCGAGGCGGAGCTCGCCGCCGGCCGCGAGGCCCTCGCCGCCGGCCGCGCCGCGGAGGCGCTCGCGCACTTCCGGCGGGTCTTGGAACAGGATCCCGAGCAGGCCGAGGCCTGGTCGGGTCTGGTGCGCGCGGCGGTGGCCCTCGGACGGCTCGACGATGCCGAGAAGTTCCTCGAAGAGGGGAGGAAGATCGTCGGCGAGAAGCCGCTCGCCGGTGCGAAGGCCGCCATCGCGATCGCCCGCGAGGCCGGCGAGCTGCCGCCGCAGGAGGAGCTCGAGCGGCGCATCGCCGATAATCCCGACGACTTCGAGGCGCGCAGCCGTCTCGCCACGCGCCTGTTCCTCACCGGCCGCTACGACGAGGCCTTCGATCAGCTCCTCCACATCGTCCGGCGCGACCGGAGCTGGCACGACGACGGCGCCCGCCGTCAGCTGCTGCGCTTCTTCGAGGCGCTCGGCAACGACCATCCGGCGGTCCGCAAGGGGCGCACGAAGCTCTCCTCGCTGCTCTTCGCCTGATGCGCGTGCCGGCGGAGCTGCCGCGCGTCCTCCCCGTCTTCCCGCTGCGCGGGACGGTGCTGATGCCGCACGGGCGGCTGCCGCTGCACGTCTTCGAGCCGCGCTACCGGGCGCTGGTGCGCGACGTGCTCGCCGGAGCCGGCGTCTTCGGCATGATCCAGCACCGCGCCGCGCCGGAGGCCGAGCCCGCGCCGCCGCTCTATCTCACCGGATGCGCCGGGCGCATCGCGGCCCACCGGCCGCTGCCCGACGGCCGGCACCTCCTCGTGCTCGCCGGTCTGTGCCGGTTCGACGTGGTGGAGGAGCTGCCGGTGGAGACGCCGTATCGCCAGGTGGAGGCCTCCTACGAGCGCTGGCTCCACGACCTGGAGCCGCCGGCGGAGCTGCCGGAGGTGCGCGCCCGTATCCTGCCGCGGCTGGCGCGCTATCTGGAGAGCCTGGAAGCGCAGGTGGAGCTGGGCGCCCTCGCCGCCGCCCCGCTGCCGGTGATCCTCGCGCTGTGCGCCACCACGCTGCCCTTCGCGCCGGAAGAGAAGCAGGCCGTTCTGGAGGCGCGCACGCCCGAGGCGCAGGCGGCGGTGTTGGAGGGCCTGCTGGAGATCCACCTCGCCGGCGGGGCGGAGGGAGGGCGTCCGAACTGAGGGAGACCCGGGACATGTCCGAGCGGCCGCATCCTTCCGGTCTCGATCCGCGCCTTCTCGAGGTGCTGGTCTGTCCGGTGACCCGCACGCGGCTGCGGTGGGACCCGCGCACCAACGAGCTGATCAGCGACGAGGCGGGCCTCGCCTATCCCATCCGCGACGGCATCCCCATCATGCTGCCCGAGGAGGCGCGCCGGCTGCGGCCCGGCGGGGAAGGGGAGGGGGAGGCCCGATGAGCGGCCGCGAACCCTGGCCCGTCGAGATCCGGGTGAAGCGGGCCCAGCGCCTCTTGGTCGTCACCTTCGACGACGGCACGACCTTCGAGCTGCCGGCGGAACTGCTGCGGGTGGAGAGCCCCTCGGCCGAGGTGCAGGGCCACGCCCCCGGCCAGAAGGTGATCGTGCCGGGCAAGAAGGACGTGGGCATCGTGCGGGTCGAGCCGGTGGGCAACTACGCCATCCGCATCGTCTTCGACGACGGGCACGACACCGGCATCTACTCCTGGTCCTATCTCTACGAGCTCGGCCGGCGGCGCGAGGAGATCTGGCAGCGCTATCTGCAGGCGCTGGAAGAGCGCGGCCTCTCGCGCGAGCCCTGAACGGCCCCCCAATCCGCCCCTCGACGGCGCCGCCCGCTTCGGGCACCAGTGCGGGCGCACCGTGAAGGGGAGGTCCGTTCCATGCTCCGGCCCAACCGCCTCAAGGCGCGGCTCCGTGCCGGCGAGCCGTGTCTCGCCATGTGGGTCCAGTCGGGCAGTGCGGTCGCCGCCGAGATCGCGGCGCGCGCCGGCTTCGATTCGGTGCTGATCGACCTCGAGCACGGCCACGGCCACATCGACCAGCTCGTCCACGCCATCCGCGCCGTGCAGACCACCGAGGCCACACCCATGGTGCGGGTTCCCGGCAAGGATCCCTTCACCATCGGCCGGGTGCTCGACGCCGGCGCCGAGGCGGTGCTGATCCCGCTGGTGCGCGATGCCCGCGAGGCGGAGCAGGTC
>BEIP01000065.1 GCA_002898955.1 bacterium HR39
CGACGGTCCCGCAGGTGGCGACCACGGTCACCACGATCCCGATCTTCCTCGCCATCGTCAACCAGTGGCGCACCGGCCAGAAGATCACCCCGGTCAAATGGGTGACCGGCATCGCCGCGGTGGTGGCGATCGCCGTGCTGGTCACCGACGGCGCCATCCAGCAGCTCGCCGGCGAGAGCGACGACCTGATCGGCATCCTCATGGCGCTCGGCTGCGCCTTCTTCGGTGGCGCCTTCATGGTCTTCGCCAAGCCGTACTTCACGAAATACGGCGCCATGCGGATGACCACGCTCTCCATCACCATCGCGGCGATCGCGCTCTACATCGGCGTGGGGATGCTGTTCGGCATCTGGGTCGACTTCACGACGATCTTCGACCGTCCGGCCGGGCAGGCCGCGGCCGTCCTCGCCATCGGCCTCTACAACACCACCCTCACCCAGTGGCTGTGGCTGGGCGGGCTGGCGGCGGCCCCCGACACCACCCGGGCCGGCTATCTCTTCTTCCTCAAGCCCGTCATCGCGGCGCTGCTGGCGCTCGTGATCCTCGGCCAGCCGGTCACCTGGGTCGACTGGCTCGCCATCGTGGTGATCTGCGGCGCGGTGGCGGTGGAGGCGGGCTGGGATCGGTTGCGGCGGCTGATCGCCCGCCCGGCCGAGGCGTGAGGGACGGGGATGGAGCCCCTCCTCCACGTGCCGCGCGAGGAGTACGGGGCCCGCCTGCGGCGCACGCTCGACGCCATGGCCGCGGCGGGCCTCGACGGCCTGCTGCTGTTCTCGCCGGCCTCGCACTACTGGCTGACCGGCTACGACACCTTCGGCTACTGCTTCTTCCAGTGCCTGGTCCTGCGCGCGGACGGGGAGATGGCGCTGCTCACCCGCACGCCCGACCTCCGTCAGGCCCGGCTCACCTCGATCATCCCCGAGATCCGCATCTGGAAGGACGGGGCCGACGCCGATCCGGTGCGCGAGCTGCGGGCGCTCCTCGCGGAGAAGGGCCTGCTCGGGCGCCGGCTCGGGGTGGAGTGGGACACGCACGGCCTCACCGGCGCGACCGGGCGCCGCCTCGAGGGCGTCCTCGGCGGGGACTGCCGGCTGGAGGATGCCTCGCTGCTGGTGTCCCGTCTGCGGCTCGTGAAGTCTCCGACGGAGCTCGCCTTCGTGCGCCGGGCGGCCGAGCTGGCGGATTCCGCCTTCGGGGCGGCGCTTTCCGAAATCCGCCCGGGCGGCGACGAGGCGCGGATTCTCGCCCGCATGCAGGGGGCGGTGTTCGAGGGTGGCGGCGACTATCCCGCCAACCCCTTCATCATCGGCTCCGGGCCGAAGGCCCTGCTGTGCCGCTACAGCACCGGGCGGCGCCGGCTCGATGCCGTGGACCGGCTAACCCTGGAGTGGGCGGGCGTGTTCCGCCACTACCACGCGGCGCTGATGCGCACCGTGTGCGTGGGTGAAGCGGACGCATACGACCGCTTCCTGTTCGACGCCTGCCGCGAGGCGCTCTCCGCCTGCGAGGAGCGGCTCGTGCCCGGCGCCACCCTCGGCGAGGTGTTCGCGGCGCACGCCCGCACGCTGGACCGATACGGCCTCGCGCCGCACCGCATGGCGGCCTGCGGCTACAGTCTCGGGGCGGTGTTCGCCCCGTCCTGGATGGACTGGCCGATGATCCATGCCGGCAGTCCGGTGGTGCTGGAGCCGGGGATGGTCTTCTTCGTCCACATCATCGTCATGGACAGCGAACGCGGTCGGGCCATGACGCTGGGGCGCACCAGCGTGATCGGCGAGGACGGTCCCGAGCCGCTCTCGCGCCTGCCGGTGGAGCTCGCGGTCGCCGCCTGAGCGGCCCGCGCCTCATTCGCGCAGCTCGTCCCAGAGCTCGCGCACCTTGGCGAAGAAGCCCTCGGACTGCGGGTGGTGGCGCTCCTTCTCGCGCCCCGCCTTCTCGAACTCGCGCAGCAGCTCCTTCTGCCGCTTCGTCAGATTGACCGGCGTCTCCACCACCAGCTCGACGAACATGTCGCCGCGCGGGCCGCCGTGCAGCTCCGGCATGCCGTGGCCCAGCAGACGGATCTGGCGGCCGGTCTGGGTGCCCTCGGGGATGGCGAGGCGGATCTTCCGCCCCTCGATGGTGGGCACCTCGATCTCCCCGCCCAGCGCGGCGGTGGTCATGGGGATGGGGATGCGGCACCAGAGATCGCGCCCCTCGCGCCGGAACAGGGGATGGGGAGCCACCGTGACGAAGATGTACAGATCGCCCGGCGGGCCGCCGCGCACCCCCGCCTCGCCCTCGCCGGCGAGGCGGATGCGCATGCCGTCCTCCACGCCTGGCGGGATGTCGACGGTGATCGAACGCTCGCCCTCCACCCGGCCGGTCCCGCCGCAGGCGCGGCAGGGGTTGCGGATCACCTGGCCGGTGCCGTGGCAGTGCGGGCAGGTGCGCTCGATGGTGAAGAAGCCCTGCGAGGCGCGCACCCGGCCGTAGCCGCGGCAGGCGGGGCACGCCACCGGCTCGGCGCCGCCCTCGCTGCCGGTGCCCACGCAGGCTTCGCAGGGCACCGCCGTCGGCACCCGGATGTTGATCCGCTTGCCGGCGAAGGCCTCCTCGAGGGAGAGGGTGAGGTTGTAGCGCAGGTCCGCGCCGCGGGTGGCGCTGGCCCGGCGCCGGCCGCCCCCCATGAACTCGGCGAAGAGATCCTCGAAGGCCTCGGCGAAGTTCGAGAAGTCGAAGCCGCCGCGCCCGGCCCGCGCTCCGGCCGCCGCGGCGTCGAAGGCGGCATGACCATAGCGGTCGTAGGCCGCGCGCTTCTTCGGATCGCGGAGGACCTCGTAGGCCTCGTTGATCTCCTTGAAGCGCGCCTCGGCCTCGCGGTCGCCCGGGTTGCGGTCGGGATGGTACTTCAGCGCGAGCCGGCGGAAGGCGCGCTTGATCTCCTCCTCGCTGGCATCGCGTGAGACGCCGAGGATCTCGTAGTAGTCGCGCGCGGCCATGCTTCACCGGGCTCCCGTCGCTCGCCGCACCGCTCCCGCGCCCGCGACGCGTGCGGACCGGGCCGCCGGGGCCCGGTCCGCCGCCGTTCCGTCACCGCGAAGAGACATCAGCGGGAGGACCGCCTGCGGTCGTCGTCCACCTCCTCGAACTCGGCGTCGACCACCTCCTCACCGCCGGCGCCACCCGCACCCGCCGCGCCACCGCCGCCCGCGGCACCACCGCCGGCCTGCCGGGCCCGGTACATGGCCTCGCCCAGCTTCATGGACACCTGGGCGAGGCGCTCGGTGAACCGCTTGATCTCCCCGGTGTCCTCGCCCTTCATGGCCTCCTCGAGGGCCCTGATGGCGTCCTCGATGGCCCGGCGGTCGGCCTCGGGCACCTTGTCGCCGTGCTCGGCGAGCGCCTTGCGGGTCGAATAGATGAGCGCGTCGGCCTGGTTGCGCGCCTCGATCAGGGCCCGCCGACGGCGGTCCTCCTCGGCGTGCTCCTCGGCTTCCCTGATCATCCGCTGGATCTCCTCCTCGGTCAGGCCGCCCGAGGGGGTGATGCGGATGGACTGCTCCTTGCCGGTGGCGAGGTCCTTGGCCGAGACGTGGACGATGCCGTTGGCGTCGATGTCGAAGGTGACCTCGATCTGCGGCACGCCGCGCGGCGCCGGCGGAATGCCGACGAGGTCGAACTGGCCGAGGAACTTGTTCTCGCGGGCGATCTCGCGCTCACCTTGGTAGACGCGGATGGTCACCGCCGTCTGGTTGTCCTCGGCCGTGCTGAAGATCTGGCTCTTGCGGGTGGGGATGGTGGTGTTGCGCTCGATGATGCGCGTGAACACGCCGCCCAGCGTCTCGATGCCGAGCGAGAGCGGCGTCACGTCGAGCAGCAGGACGTCCTTGACCTCCCCCGAGAGCACCGCGCCCTGGATGGCGGCACCCACCGCCACGACCTCGTCGGGATTGACGCCGCGGTGCGGCTCGCGGCCGAAGAACTGCTTCACCCGCTCCACGATCTTGGGCATGCGGGTCTGGCCGCCGACGAGGATCACCTCGTCCACGTCGGAGGGCTTCAGCCCGGCGTCCTCGAGCGCCCGCCGGCAGGGCTCGATGGTGCGCTCGATGAGGTCCTCCACCAGCGACTCCAGCTTCGCCCGGGTGATCTTCATCACCAGGTGCTTGGGACCGGTCTGGTCCGCCGTGATGAACGGCAGGTTGATCTCGGTCTGCATGGTGGAGGACAGCTCGATCTTCGCCTTCTCGGCCGCCTCCTTGAGCCGCTGCAGGGCGAGCCGGTCCCTGCGCAGATCGGTGCCGTGCTCCTTCTGGAATTCGTCGGCCACGTAGTTGAGCAGACGCTGGTCGAAGTCCTCGCCGCCCAGGAACGTGTCACCGTTGGTGGCCTTCACCTCGAAGACGCCGTCACCGATCTCGAGGATCGAGATGTCGAAGGTGCCGCCACCGAGGTCGTAGACGGCGATCACGCCGGACTTCTTCTTGTCGAAGCCGTAGGCCAGCGCCGCCGCCGTCGGCTCGTTGATGATGCGCACCACGTCGAGCCCGGCGATGCGGCCGGCGTCCTTGGTGGCCTGGCGCTGGGCGTCGTTGAAGTAGGCGGGAACGGTGATGACCGCCTTCTCCACCCTGGTGCCGAGGTAGCGCTCGGCGGTCGCCTTCATCTTCTTGAGCACCTCGGCACTGATCTGCTGAGGCGCCATCTTCTTCCCGCGCACCTCGACCCAGGCGTCGCCGTTCTCGGCCCGCACCACCTTGTAGGGCACCATCTTGATGTGGCGCTGCACCACCGGGTCGTCGTAGCGGCGGCCGATCAGCCGCTTGGCGGCGTAGATGGTGTTCTCGGGATTGGTGACGGCCTGCCGCTTGGCCGGCATGCCCACCAGGATCTCGCCCTCCTCGGTGTAGGCGACGACGGAAGGCGTCGTCCGCATGCCCTCCTCGTTCTCGATGACGCGGACGTCCTTGCCTTCCATCACGGCGACGCAGCTGTTCGTCGTGCCGAGATCGATACCGATGATCTTCGTCATTCCTTCGTCCCTCGCGGTGAGCGCGTCCCGTCGGCGGGCGGAATCCGCCGCGACTTCCCACGAACGTCGCGACGTCCGTCGCGCAGATCTGGCCGAGCGTCATATAAGCGGGCGCCGGATTCCCTGCAACCGGCGCCCGCCCGGGGGACGCGGACGCGTCTTCAGCCGTGCAGGGCGGCGCCCGCCGGTTCCGGCTCCGCCGCTTCGGCCCCGAACCCGGCGATCTTCGCCCAGCTCGCCCGCATCTCGGCGAGCCGCTCCAGCACCTCGTCGCAGATGACGGGGTCGTTGCGCACGTTGATCATCTGCAGGCGGAAGTGAAGGTATGTGTAATAGCGATCGAGGAGTTCGGCGATCTCGCCACCGCGGTCGAAATCGAGGCACTGGTGCAGCGCCTCGACGATGGCGGTGGCCCGCCGCACCGCCTGGAAACGGTCCTCGATCCGGCCCTCGGCGATCGCCCGCTTCGCCTCGCGCACCCACCGCATGGCGGCGTCGTAGAGCAGCACCACCTGGCGGACCGGCGGAACGGTGTCCACCGCCCGGTTGTAGACGGATGCCGCGAAGTGGAAGGCGTGTGCGTTCATCGTTCCCCTGTCCTCCGGATCGTCCCGGTCAGCCCCGCTTGCCGAACATCGCCTGCGTGGCGGCGTCCACCTGCTTCAGCATGCCGCTCAGCAGCGCGAGCGTGCTCTCCAGCTTCGTGAACTTCTCGATCAGATGCTGACGGTAGCTCTCGACCCGCTCGTCGATGCGGGCGATCTCCTGCTGGTAGCGGCGGTTCTCCTCCTCGATGGCGGAGATGCGCCGGCCCACCGCGCCGTCGTCGGCGAGCAGGCGGTCGATGGCGTTGTAGAGGCGGTCGGCGATGCCCTGGCTCGCCTCCACGTGGATGGTGGTGCTGCCCCGGCCCACCCACAGCAGCTCCAGCCCCTCGTAGGGGGTGCCGGCCGGCCCGACGATCCTTCCACCGTTCACCTCGGCCGCCACGCCGTCGATGGTGGCGCTCTCGATCACCCCGTCGCCGTCCGAGTCGGTGATGGCGACGTCGAAGGAGAAGTCGGAGAGCGCGTTGGTGCGCGCGTAGACGGCGAGATCGGGCGAGCCCGCGCTCCAGCGGAACTCGAACACCCGCCGCACCGCCTCCGGATCGCTCGCGAGCGCCGCCTCCAGCTTCGCCGCGTCCAGCCGCAGGCGGTTCGCGGAATCGAGAGTGATGCCGACCGACGCCAGGGTCGCGCTGCCGTCGCCGCCGCGCACGGCGGTGCCGACCTCGCCGGTGAGCATGCGCTCCACCTCGCGCAGCGCCGAATCGGCGAACAGCACCGCCTCTTCGGCCACCTGGCCGTTCTCGTCGATCCTGCGGTGGGTCTCGACGAAGTCGCGCAGCGCATTGTAGGCGTCCACCAAGCCCCGCACCGCCTCCATCGCCGCCCCGGCCGAGGGCGCCACCTCGAGCGTCACCGTGGTCGACGGATCGGCGGCGAAGAGGTTGATCTTGACGCCGGGGATGGCGTCCTCGACGAGATTGGAGCTGCGCTCCATCACCACGCCGTCGATGGAAAAGCGCGCCGTCTGCGCCGCGCGCAGCTCGTTCTTGATCACTCCGCCGCTGGTGAGGCCGAGCAGCTCCGGCACGTCGTCACCCGAGACCGGCTGCAGCGTGATGGCCCTGCCGGTCCCCTGCGCGCTCAGCACGAGGCGGTGATCGCCGTCGGAGACCTTCAGGATCGACGCGCGCACGCCCGTCGTGTCGGCCACGGCGTTGATGGCGGCCTCCACGTCCCGCAGGTCCATGGTGCCGTCGACGGCGATCTGCGCGGTCGCGCCGCCGGAAAGACCGATCTCGAAGGTGCCGGAGAAGGGACTGCCGCCGTTGACCAGATGAGCGAGAGGCTGCGAATCGGAGCTCACCGGATCGGCGGCGATCTTGTGGGCGGTGGCGACCCGCTCCACCACCAGCTCGTAGACGCCCGGCTTCGCCCGGTTGCCGGCGTTCGCCCCGAGCAGGTTCTGGGCGGGGGTGGGGCCGCTCGCGCCGAGGAACACGTCCTTGGCCTCGAAGACGTTCCTGTCCACGCCGAGCACGCCGGGCGGGTTGCGCAGCCCGTCCACCGCCTCCTTCA